>JAPOPJ010000224.1 GCA_026712925.1 Nitrososphaerota archaeon | reverse complement strand
GTTTTTTCAACATTCGTAAATGATATCTTTACAACTTTTGTCATGAATTTTTCCAACTTTACGTTTTTGGAGGCCATTACAATGCAACCCATTACACCAGTTCGGCTTCATGTGCCCCTGGAGCGATATGACATTCCAAGGATCATGGCTTTTGCTTTTCTGGATATTGGCATCTTACAATTGTGTGTCCAACAGGTTGCTCATCTTTTTCTTGTCTTCTTCCTCTGCTTTTTTCATTTTGTTGTACTTTCTTACATTCAGGTATTTTTTGATGTTTAACTCTAAAATATCTGCAAGCACCTCTGGCTCTAGCGCATCTAGCTCCCATGCTGCGTCACCGTACTTTTCCATATATTTGGCGGCGCGTGTGTCTTTTTTATTTACTGGAATTGACGGCAGGCCATACTCTTTGATCTGTTCATCCGTCAGGGCAATTACATCCATCTTCCCCCACTCCCTGATAAACAGAGCTGGATTTAATTCCTCAAGCGACATCCTGATGGACTCTGGCATGCTAGTGCCGCTGGGATCGTGGTCGCCCATATAGAGTAGGACAAACTTCTTGTCGCGCGATATGGCCGCATCATCTAGCCGATTATATAGATCATGTACAAACGTGGTTGACGTATAGCCACGGTTTATCGTAAGCCTGACATGGTAGGCATCGGTTATGGGTCTTAGTATTCTTGCCAAGGCATCCTTTTCCACCATCACCTCCACGTAGTTCTTTTGTCCGTCCCAGCGTGGCCTCCTATATGACTTCTTAGCTGCATCTAGAAAATCTTTCATGCTTGGAAACTCGTGGTGCATGTGGGAGGATCTTGCGGTATCTACTATGATATCCCAGTCTATCAATCCTGTCATGCGACCGTCAGTCAGCCTCGTTACTACCTGCTTGTATGATTTCTTGCTGTGTGTGAGATATTTCTTTGATACAAGTCGGTAATACATCTGCCTGACTGTGATTTTCTGCTCTTTTTCTTTGTATTTTGCAGCTATTTCGTTTATCTGATCAATTTGGGCTTTGCTCTTCTTTGTGAATCTTATTTTTTTGCGTCCAATACACATGCTGAAAACTGGGTCATGTTCCAATTTTTACTTATCGGTTGACGCAAAATATGAGGTTAGAGTTTGATTTTCCACCTACTGATTTGGCTCTGATCGCATGAGATAATACCCGGATTTGACATCAAAAAATTCCCGAGTTAATAGCGATAGTTCACAGATGCATAGTGCTACTTTCCTGCAATCATACAGATACGATTCTTACTATATCATGCCGTAAATTTAGTATAAAATTTATCTTTTTAGGTATGCTACATCTTGATGACTTGAAAAAGTGATTTTTAATAGAAAATTAGATGGGATTTTTTAATGTACAATTTCTTTTGCGATAGGTATAGTTCAAATGATCTCAGTCTAGATTCTAGGCCTTAAATACAAACATAATCTTACATGACATGGAACAAAAACACCACATCGGAGTCCTGCTGTTAAGGGAGGAGCTAGAAAAGATGCTAAGTGCAGCAGGCATTACAAGACGCTTTGATGTGCAGTGGAGACCAAAACATGATTCCAAGATAGAGGGAAAGGTCGAGGACAGAAAGTACGATACTATGATTACAATATATTCTGAGGATATTGGCACTGCAATGGATACTCTCCGGCACGAGCTAGTAGACTATATCATAAGTGATGCAATAAAGCCGTACCTCAAGGCAATCAATGCGCTTCTCTCAGTCATAGGTGAGGTAGCATACCAGAGAAAAGAGCAGGGAGTAGAGTCGTTGTTGAGGCTACTAGATGGGAAAATGAAGAGATAATGTGCATCCATTACCACACCCCTGTATCCTCTCTTTTTTGCAATTTTTCTGAAATCACGACATTAGAAAAAAGTCTAAGTTACTACATTAGTGAAAAAGTCCAGCACTCATTACATCCCAGAGTTTGCCACAAATAGCACTAATGGTCTGATCTCCAAGATTCAAATACATATAACTATACAAACCCATT
Source organism: Nitrososphaerota archaeon (assembly GCA_026712925.1). Classification (GTDB taxonomy): domain Archaea; phylum Thermoproteota; class Nitrososphaeria; order Nitrososphaerales; family Nitrosopumilaceae; genus JAPOPJ01. Next base: position 902 of record JAPOPJ010000224.1, on the reverse strand, counting down.
TTGAGAGTATCAGTTAATCCATTGGTAGTGAAACGTAGGTTTTTGCCCTAGAATATCAAAATGATATAATTAGAACTTGGATTTTTTTCTCAATGCAAAAAACCACAAGATATGTGAGTACACCATGTGAAAATATCATCAAACCATCTTGAGATTCATCATTATGATATTATGACACGCAACATAACCCTGATTAGTTGTTTTGACATCTATGTGCATCAAAACCAATCAAAACAAACTCAAATCTGGAACAAAAGATGCTAAACCGTACAGTACAGCCAGATACGAAATTCATTAATGGTGTGTGGTGTTCATTTTCATCTAATATATGATGGTGAAATACTAGTCTTTTTTTCTTCTAATCAAAAACCGGCCCCCGTCAAGCTCTTGCACCGGCTCCCACCCGTTACACACATGGTGTATAAGCTGATTCTCATCATATACTATCTTTCCATTATATGGCAAGTCTTCTGTTCCCTGTGAGGCAAGTATCGCTCCCCTTATCGTATCCACCTCTTCAAAGCCTGTCAACTCTGCACCATTACTTCTCTGCTTTTCAATCTTTATCTTGAGGTGGTCAAGCCCGTGCATCTTTGCCTGCTCGCGCCACATCTCTAGTAGCATCTCCTTTTTGTCCTGCTGTGGTGTGTTGTTTGTGCCAGTAGATATGAATGCCTCACTCTGAGAAAACGACCTCCTCATGTCTGAGCTCATCTCATCTGTGAGGCGACCCTTGTTTGTAGTGTATCTTGCCTCGATATCACCTTTGTGCCCCATGAAGAACTGCCTGTATGCGTGCGTCATCTTGCCGTGGCTTTCTGCTAGGAGTAGCTGTGTGTCAAAATATGCCCGGAGGACGTACGGCCTTGCCTTTATGATACTCCACATAGCCTTTCGAACTT
>JAPOPJ010000011.1 GCA_026712925.1 Nitrososphaerota archaeon | reverse complement strand
GAGCCAGCAGCCGTGACTGCTGTAAATATTATTGTCAAGATTAGAATTGCACCTAGATCCCCCATCAGGTTAGCAGCTGCAGTCGGAGCCACTAGTCCAAGGCCTATCTCATCTTCTGTGAGTGTCACACCCGTTGCAACAGCAGCTAATCCAAGCGTGGTTGCAAGTGTAAATGGGATTGCAAACCATGCAAGACCTCCGATGAGGAATCCACCTACAGCAGACTTTGGTCTTGCAGCTACTGCTCTCTGCCAGTATGACTGATCCACAAAGACGGTTCCAAAGTTTCCAACAATATTGATTACACCAAATATTAGCGCCCCTACAGAAGCAAGTGTAAGAAAACTTCCCATTACATTGCCATCTACGGGTTGCAGTACTGATGCGTTACTTAGTTTTTCATACATTCCAGAAAATCCCCCAATCTCAGGGCTGACAAAATAAATTACACTGACAAATATCAGCACAACTACAAAAATGAATCCAGCATTGAGATATTCAGCAAAAAAGGTCGCCTTTAATCCACCAAATATCGTATATAGAATGATTCCCACTGGGAGCAAGAATGCTGCAAGTGTAATATTTACACCTGTTAATGAATTGACCACTGCTGCCCCGCCTAGCACCAACATTGCAGTGACAACAGTGTTTGTCAAAAGCGCAAAAAAGAGAAAGACCTTGTGGGAGTGCTTTCCATATCTGATGTATAACATCTCTGGGAACGTGTGTGTCATTGGTGCTTTACGTTTGAGCTCTATGGCAAGTATTGAAAACAAGATAACTTGGATGCTTGCACCTGCTGCATACCAAAATGCACCAGCCATACCAAACTCAAAAGTGACAGTAGATGACTGTAATAGTGTAGCGGCCCACGTCCATGCAGATACTATCGAGGATGCAATGAGTCCTGTTTTTATGGTCCTTCCAGCAGTATAAAACCACTCAGATGTCTTTCTAGTACCTAGCCATTTTGTCTCAGCCTTTACCATAATTGTGACTGTGATGGCCATAATGAGGCCAACACCGATAAGAACAAGATACCCAATATTTTCAGAAAGTATGGCAGCCATGATAGAATTAAAATCAGAGATTATAGTATTAAAATACATGTGAGGATCCTCCAAGCTTTGTGCTTTTGATGAATTTTATCATAGATTCTGAGTGATATCCTCATGCCATACTTGCGACATGTGATTAAAACAACACACATTTTGTGGCTGTAAATCACAGATACACAGCAGACAATGCCTGATAATATCTCCAAAACGCCTTTTGGTAGTGTGTGTACAGGGTATGGTAGTAAATACTCCGCCATAAATTATGTTAAATATAAGAAGAGGTAATAATCTAGGATGGTAGATAGAATAGACGAGCTGATTATATCAATCCTCAGTCAAGATGCTAGACAGAGTACAAGTGAAATATGGGATTTTTTGAGGGGGCTCGGATACAATGTTCCAGAAGATGAGATAGAGTCAAGAAAAAAGGCGCTAGAAGACGAAGGAGTCATCAAGAATTATACCATCTCAGTAGATTCAAAAAAGCTTCCCGGTAGGGTTATCAGAGTTGACTTGGTCACGTTTAGAACATCACAAGCACTTCCAAAGAGACTTGAGGGTTTGAAGAGATATCTAAATGATGCACCGTTTGTTGTCTTTTCTGGAAAGACTCGAGGCGGTTACGACTGGATTACGATAAAATCATTTCTAACATCAGAGATGGCAGACGAGGAAAATGATATTTACAGAAATTTGTTTGGAGACATTTTGCAAGTGTACGAAGTGTATGACTTTGTGCCGCAAACCAACGCGTCACTTTACGCTCTGACATATACAGAATCAGAATACAAAAGCTTTCTCAAGGAATGGGCACCACCATTCATTGGGAAATAATATCATACACACTTTGAAAATTATCAAACGTATGAAATTTTGCAATGTATTTCTGCAATGTACTTTTACACAAATTTGAAACGCACTAGTTATGTGTTGTATGAGTGTTGTATGACAAATAAAATATACACCGGCAGGGCAGACTTTTCTAAAACTAAAATGTGAAAGTGAGTTTAACGACCTGACGACTGTCGCTTTTTGTATTTTAGTGAGTCATCAATCATAGTGTGAACTTTTCTGCGAACATCCATCAAAAATGTAATCAGTTCTACCCGCTCTTTTGCATTTGTGCTGTGCGCATCCTCAATCAAGTCATCAATTCTAGATAATGTGATCTTTAGTGCAAGACTACTTTTTCTAATTATCTGATCACCTTTGGATTTAGAGTGTGAGTCAATATCGTTCTCCTTTGGTTTTAGTTGGTGTTTTATCTGTCGAATCTGCCTGACAGTAAGATTGTTGTCTACTATGTTGCTTGCAAGATCTGCCTTGATTGAAGGATCGACGGTTGTGATTTCTAGTGCTTGGCTGACACTCAGGTCACTACATGTCACCTTGTCTTTGACATCTTCTGGGAGTCTCAAAAGTTGTATTCTATGCGATACATACTCTTCACTCTTGCCAATCTTTTTTCCCAAATCACTTACTCCTCCCCAACCAAAATCAACAATATATTTTTGAAATGCCTCTGCCTCTTCTATTGGATCCATGGTCTTGCGCTGAAGATTCTCAGTTAGCTGGATTTCATAAGCATGCTTGTCAGAAAACTCGCGTATCTTGCACGGGATAAATCTCCACCTGAGAGACTTGCAGGCTGCAAATCTCCTGTGTCCTGCCACTATCTCAAAGCCATGCTCTAGTGGGCGTACTACTATTGGTTGCAACAGGCCGTGCTCCTTTATGCTTAGTTTCAGGTTGTCCAGATCAGTAGAGTTTTTCGAGTCAGGATATCTGACTGGAGACTGAGATGGCCTTATCATTCTGAGCTCAATTGGCTCAACCAAAGAGTTGTCAAAGATATCCATGCCCCTGTTATACAGGTAGTTATCGTATTTATCGATTTAGTGGTCACAGGCACGATATCATGTCATTTTGGGCCCATGCAAGCAAAATCCATCCAAGCCACATCATGCATATCACATCATGCATATCACATCATGCATATCACATCATGCAAGCCACATCATGCAAGCCACATCAGACAGCTAGGCCACCCAAATGTACATATCTTAGGACGACATGTTGTAAATGCACATTCTAGCACCCATACCATTGCATGCCCAAAACCAACACCAATCAACATCCGTAAGAAATTTTCACAGAATACAGAACCAAGGGGCCAGTAGTAAAAATGAGTCTTGTACAACTGTAGAAAATTTATGTTAAATTTTAAATGTCGTAACATCACACATCAGATACAACATGACGCTTCACAAGTTTTCCATGCCCTAGATTTCCCACTATTTGAAAATCCTCAGACACAAGCTTGCCACGAACCAGCGTTTTAACAGGCCAACCCTGAAGCAACATACCATCATATACAAGATAATCAGAAAATCCACCAAACAGTTCAGGTGTGACTTTCTTTTGCATTTTCAAATCAATCAGAGTGATATCTGCATCAGAGTTTTTTTCAAGTGTGCCTTTTTTTGGATACATTCCAAATATCTTTGAGGCATTAAGGCTAGTAAGATGTACAAACTGCTCAAGAGATATTCTATTCTTGTTGATGCCCTCGCTGAGCAATATTGGGACTGCGGTACCAATTCCAGGAAAACCTGCAAGTGCGGTCCAGACATCATCACCGCCAAGCTTCAAGTTGAGTCTGTTTGCGACATGGTCTGTTCCAACTGTATCTATGATATTATTTCCAAGTGCAGTCCAGACTGATTCTTTGTCTTGTAGTGTCCTGATGGGCGGCATGACTTTGGCAAGATAGTCCTCTCGTCCCTCATGTGACAACGTCATATAGTGAGGGCATGTCTCCACATAGATTCTAGTTCCCAGTTGTCTCTCCCTTTCTATTTGTTCTAGTGCATCCCTTGATCCTATATGCACAAAATATATCACACAGTTGTGCCTTCGTCCAAATTCACACACCTTTCTAATTGCCTTTGTCTCAGATTCCGGCGGCCGACTACCAGACCACGCAGATAGTCCGTCCTGTTTTTTTTCCTTGGCAGTCTTTATCCCACATGCACATGATTCATAGTCTTCAGCATGAACCAAAACTGGACATGAAAGTGAGGCCGCTTTTTTTACTATCTGTTCCACCACATCATCAGTGACATTCACATTTGCCGCAACTAATTCTGATGCGTGTGGAGGCATGTCCATGTAGACGTGTCCCACATCCCCACCCAAGTTCATATATATCTTGAATGATGTTATTCCATTTTTGACGCAATAGTCCATCTCTTCGATTTGTTTCTCGGTGAAAACAGACGCATGTATTGTATAATCCACATAATGGGATGTAGCTGATGCTACAAGCTGCTCATCAAGTGATGTCGTAAACTGTGTTTCCAACCGAAGCATCCGCATCATTGTAGTAATGCCGCCTATTGCAGCTGCGTGTGATTCAGTTCTTGCAGCTTGATCAATTGGTGAGTACACACCATAGTGCACATGTGTGTCTATTGGGCCCGGAACAGAGATCATGCCGCGCCCGTTGATCTTGTGATCACATGACGGGATATCACTTGTAAAGCCGATTATTTTTTCCTCGTCAATAATGATGTTCTTATCAAGTATTCCCTGTGGCAGAACTATATGCGAGTCAACAATAACTGCATCATACGTCATGGAAGAGTCCAGTGTCTTGTGTCTATTATTCCTTGAGAAAATGGTTAAAAATGCACCTCGCAGGGGTATTTTGGGGCCGGTGGTTTAGTGGTATAATGCCTCGTTCGCAACGAGGATGTCGGGGGTTCGATACCCCCCCGGTCCATTTAACATATCCAAGTAGAATTAAGCCTAGAGATATCACGTCGCAGATGCCGGGCACACATAAGCCATGAAATGCCAGCACTAGAGAGCCTGCACTACATTGTATTTTTGGGACATCCTGTCAGGTAGCAAGCACCATATTGTAAATACCATATCACAAATACCACATCACAAATATCATACCACAAACACCATATCACAAATATCATATTGCAAGCTCGAAAACTATTATAGTAAACAAGAATTACCATCCGTTATGGAAGTATTTGATGGGAAAAAAGCCACACAGGAGTATATGTCAAAACACACCCTTGCATTTTCCACACCCGAGTTAACGTTGATGAGATTTGCTTTTTGGCTTGGAGACTCGGTTCCAGATCCAAAGAACAAAGAAAATGCAGTTCCCAGAATGATGACGTTCATAACCGAGCAAGATTTTGAGCCAGTGCTAATTGATGATGACAAGTACGAGCCATCTGGAGCAGTCAAGAGTTCTGCATCTTATGGCAACGCATACAGCGAACCTGCCACAGATGGAAAGTTTTGTCTCGAGTGTGGGGTCAGCCTCTCAGCTACTGCAAAGTTCTGTCCTGAATGTGGAACAACGCAAGAGGAATAGCACAACAATATATCATGATATGATAATTTGAACGTCTGTTGATTGGTGTGAGAATACAATAGCACAACAATATGCATTAAATTTTGTTGCCACACTTTGTACAAAATTTTGCGTTGGGGCGCAGTGATGCACCACATGAGGAGCACACACCAGATTCCTGCGGAGCCGCTCTTCTTGGCATCATGGACGGATCAGGTGATGGTAGTGTTCCAACATCATTGAATGCATCTTGCGCAGAGACTATTCCAGGTGGAGAACCACCTACTGGATTCTGTGCAGTTCCTGTCCTTCCGGGCGGTACCATCCCTCCAGCCATGCCGCCTGCCATCATACCAGGTTGACCCATTCCAGGCATTAGTCCAGGAGACTGAGTATTCCCAGAACCGGTACCAACTGATTTTTTAAGCTCAAAGATCACCTTGATTGCAAGAAACTCTAGTGCAGAGTATGCCACTACATAATCGCCTAGTTTTTGAAAAAATTCCTTGTCACTAAGCTGCCCCTTTTTGTACATGTTGTTAGTATCAAGAAATGTTTCATAGTACCCCTGTGACTCATCAAATAAACTTTGCAGTTTATCAAACAACATGTTAAGGGTGTCAACTTCGCCAAATGACATAAGCAGATTCAAGATTTTGTGATATTAATTACTTTAGATATAGGCTAGATTTTCATCATCCTACCACATAGAGGTGATTTTTGTGCATAATTGCGCCTCTGGGCAGAAAAAAGCCACCTGTGAATTTAGATTGATACGGGCATGTACCTACGTAAACCCGATGAGCAGAAATACCATACCTTGCCAAGACGGCGTAATTCAAGGTAAAAAATAGAAAATTGTGTAACGGTTCACGTAAGTGCCCGATCGATCATGTTCTTGTAGGTTTCCTTGGATGCAGCTCCTACCTGCTGGCTGACTATTTCGCCTTTGCTGAGAAGAATCAGCGTTGGAATGCTAAATACATTGTATTTTGATGCCAATTCACTGGCCTCATCAACGTTGACCTTGACGAATTTGACCATTCCCTCATAGTCGCTTGCCAGTTCTTCTAGCACGGGGCCGACCATCCTACATGGACCACACCATTCTGCCCAAAAGTCGACAAATACCGGGATTTCAGAATTTATCACATCAACCTCCCAAGATTTCGTATCTGAAACTTGTGCTATTCCCATTGTATAATTAGTCAATACAGCATACCTAAAAACGTTCACCAGAATTTCTGACATATACTCTAGTGTCTATTCAGATAAAAAACCCACAACCCCATACAATCATGCTTTAAACAAAATAGACCAAAGTAAATACAATTTCTCCGACATCCATCCAGAATAATTTAGACACAATCTTGCAGATTGCTGTGTTTCTTCCCACCTAGACACAAGCAAAGATCTGAATGACAAGCACACCCCCAAAACATAAGATTTTATGTATGCATTTTGATTAAATCATATAAAGACATAAAATTTTATCTCCCACCCCATATTCTGCATTAAAAAAAACAAAACACTGGTATCTAAT
>JAPOPJ010000074.1 GCA_026712925.1 Nitrososphaerota archaeon | reverse complement strand
TGAATGAATGATTATCATATAGTTTAGTTACAAACTGTTCTGCATGTAATTTTTTAATTCCCTCAGATACATATTCAGAATATACCCCTGCCTTGAACCAATAATATGGGAGTTGTTCCCTGATTGGACTGGTTTCAGGCAAGTTTTGTTTTAATTTGTATAATATGTGTTGAATTTCAACCTCTGTACACTTGTTGCCAAATCCATGACTTTCTCTATATCTTAAAAATAATCTGATTAATTCCATCACTATTTTTACAGTATAAAGATACAAGGGTACAACATGTGATCACTTTCTGCTTATCAGTCTTACCAAAATCCGATTCTTCACCAAATTCAGCGCTTTTGCTAATTTAATAACCTGACCTTGATATGTCTGTCTCGGATGATAAACTTGAGATGTTTTGGGTTTAGTATCTTCAAAATAGATTTTGGTGTTTAGTATATGGTCACTCTTGCTGTATTTGTTATAGATATGATAAACGTCTTGATAACTTTTCATTCAAGCATCAAATTTGGAGAGCCCAGAATGTTTTGCATATTTTTCTAAAATCAGCAGAGTGAACGTAAATGTTTTCCACCATTAACTTTCAACCAAGACTGCCTTTTTACGGCGTTTTTGCTCTGAAATAGACCACATGATGTGATCTTTGGTGACTCGTTTTTCATCATGAATTATACATTTCCGCAAGGCATTCTCACATATCTGGGATATATCTGCAGCAGAATAATTCCTAGTCATTCTAGATAAATGATCTAGTGTAAAATCATCATCACGTCTCAGAACCTTGAGGTATTTTTCAAATAACATTTTTCTTCTTTTATTATCTGGTAAATCAAAGTAAATTATATCATCAAACCTTCGCCAGACTGCCTTATCCAAGAGTTGTTGATGATTTGTTGCGGCAATTAGTATGCTGTTACCATCAAAGCTATCAAGCATTTGCATGAAATTATTAACTACTCGCTTGATTTCGCCGTTTTCATGTGGGTCGTCTCGCTTTTTTCCCACCATATCAAACTCGTCAAACAAAACTACAAACTTTTCCTTCTCAATGAAATCAAATATTCTTCTTAGATTTGTCGCAGTCTCGCCCAAGTATGAAGAAAGAATAGAGTCAAACATGACATGAGCTAAAGGATAGCCCATCACACTGCTAATTATTTTTGCACTTAGCGTCTTTCCAGTTCCAGGAGGCCCGCAGAAGAGAATCTTACTTTTGGGTTTGAATCCGTAGGCAAATAGTTTTTTTGCAGACATGTGCTCAGAAATTACACTCTCTAGTATTTCTTTTGTATCACTTTTAACTATCAAATCATCAAAATTGTAATAGTTCTCTTCTATACGAAGTAGTGGGAATCCTTTATCAGCATCCTTGGGGATATCAGGTATTACATTACCGTGTGCATTATTCTTTCTTGCCGTTTTGCTCCTATTTGATTCAGAGATATCATTTAGATTTGACATGTTTTTTGACATATTTGATCAATATTGTATATACAAAGCGGGTTTTTAAATACAGTATGTTACCAAGCATTCCAGTGATATTAGATATAGTATCTGAAATAATGAAAAAATCAAGACCTAGCAAACCCCATAATGATGCATGCTATCACTACAAACATCATGAAACATTGTAATTTGTGATACATATCCTTCACATGAATATGAAAACTACCATCAAGGACTCAGATTCCACAATCTGTTTGAAAACAAGGTACATCCAGAATTTACTCTAATGGTAGATATAGTGTAAATAGGCAGAACTAGAAAACCTTTAAAAAAAATCATGCCCAGTATAACTTGCATGGAAATACAACGAGGACATTCTTCACTATTAGTATCAGATTAATTACATGTGCCTCGATCAAGGAGATTAGATGATACTAATTCCACTAGTCAGAAAAAATCTGTAAAACCAAACAAACAGATTAGGG
>JAPOPJ010000012.1 GCA_026712925.1 Nitrososphaerota archaeon | reverse complement strand
GAATGACCATATACTGCTACGCTCCAAAACCCATTTTGAATATATTAAAGAATCCAAAACGTTTCAAATTTGCCATCCGAGACAGACATATCAAGGTTAAGGGTTCAAAATAGCAAAAGCTCCGAATTTGGTAAAGTACCCGTGAACGATGAACAATAAATATGCATGTTTTACAGATAGACATGGAGAAATGTCCTTAATTCCAGAAACTAATGCCAAGATCAAACAGCTCAACAATGTCGATAAATTCATCTTGTTGCTCTTGGGAGCAAAGAATTACGAATATGTTCCAGGACCACTTCATTTGCAAAAAGAAATGTTCCTACTCCAGAACTTGTTTACAAAACTGGCAGATGATACAGATTACGAGCCATATTTCCTTGGACCGCACAGTGAAATTGTGGCAGACGAGGTAGAGCAACTAGCGTCTTCTAATCTGATAATGGCAGAAGCAAAAAAACTTGAACTGACTTTAGAAGGTAAGCAAATCTTTGATGTTTTAAAGACAAAATCAAGTAGTAAGGAAATTCAAAAAATTGAAGAGTTCAAAGAATTACTTAACGACATGACACACGATGAGCTTTTGGCCTTTACGTATTTTTCTTATCCGTCTTCTGATGAACTTGAGAAAGAATCCGTTGAATACAAGTACCTCTTGCCAAGACGCAAACAACTTGCACTATTTCTGTATCAAAAAAATAAAATCAGCGCACAAAAAGCAGCACAGATAGCAGGCGAATATTTAGAAGATTTTGTTAAAGAATTAAAAAATGTGAAATAGATGAAAATTTTTGACGCAACTACCGTAATAGCATTTCTAAGCGAGATGGATTGTCCAGAGGTAATGGTATTACTCTCAAAGCACCACAAAATTATTATTCCAGAATGCTACCGTATCAAAATACCGTATCAAGATACATTTAGATGCTCAATCAATTTTTAATAATCATATAATTATACCAAGCACATATCCTTAAAGATACAAACTTGCATGATGATTCATTGGTTCAATATTGTGATTTCCAGTTTTTATGATTCTGCCCAGAATCAGGATTTGTACGATTCCTAGGGAGTGATTATATTTTATATATTAGTTTTCTAATATATATTATTAAAATGATAAGGGGAATAATAGATTTTTTCTGGATTCCGGGCAGGCACAGCAAAAGCAATCATACACTATAGATATCGCAATGAGGAATACATCACGCAAAATGGCCATAGAATACAATATCTCTGGAAAATAGTCCTGCAACCATATCTAGGCATGTGATGTATTTGAGCTGTGGGAAATGACATAATTGGCTTGGTGTGGGGTATTTTGTAATAAAATTATACCCTAAATCTACAATCCCAAGTACTGTAGTAAATCCTCAGCATTCTCAATAGTATCAAGACGCTTAGATACTTTAACATGTCAAAACCAATTCTGCTGGTACTGGACACTCTGATTCATCTAGATGATATAATCAAAATAGATAATATCAGAGAGTCTGATTAACAAAAGTCTCGAATTTGTAAAAGAACCTTACAGCCAAACAATATAGATAATGGGATTATGATATAATCTGAATGATATGATAAACCTGCTTGATCCCAATGCCGTACTCAATAGGATGTTTGATGCAGAAAAGTTTGATGACATGCTGGCATACTGCAAGACATTACTTGAAAAAGACCCAGCTGATATGCTGGCCCTGCAAAACTCTGCCCTAGCACTATTCTATCTAGAGCGATTCTCTGATGCAGTAACTGCATGTGATGTGGTTCTCAATATGAAACCATCAGATGCACATGCGTTAAAAATCAAAATTCACTCTCTTGAAAAACTTGGGTTGCATGAGCAGGTTCTTGACTGTTGTGATATACTACTCAGAGATGACCCTAGTGATACGTGGGCATTAAACAGCATGGGCTTGACTCTAAATGAACTTGACAGACATGATGAGGCAGTCAAATTTTATGACAAGACACTTGCACTAAATAATGATGACATTACAGCACTACTAAACAAGGCATCTTCTCTATACCAGATGAAAGATTATACAGGATGTATTGATTGCTATGATCGTGCGCAGGTGCTTGAACCAAAACTAGCCAAGATACCTGTTGCAAAATCTAGAGCATTTGAAAAACTTGGACTTGATGATGAGGCATTTCTTGCAGCGCAAGGCGTTCTGTTAAAGGACATGAAAAAGATAATTCAAAATGCAAAGAAAAACAAGTATACTGTATTTCACCAATTCTGCACAGACGAATTTTATAATCTAAAAAGAACAAAGTCTAGGAATGACTCTGGACTTGACAATTTATAAAAAGTGACATCTTTTTACCCGTCATGTTTACTGGAATCATCCTAGGTACTGGAAGCGTTGAAAGAATCTCCAAGAATACTAGAGATGGCAGTGCAGTACAAATGACTGTAAATCTTGGCAGATATTCTGATGGACTAAAGACAGGTCAAAGTGTTGCACTTAATGGAGTATGCCTTACAGCTACTAAACTATCAAAATCTAACTGCACCTTTGAAATGATTGGTGAGACGATAAAAAAGACTAGTTTGGGCAAGCTCAGTCTTGGTGATTTTGTCAATATAGAGCGTAGCCTCAAGGCCGGAGATAGACTCGAGGGGCATTTTGTCCAGGGACATGTAGATGGCACTGGCACGATAAAAAAGATCAAGTGTTTACCAGAGGAGGTTCGTGTAAGTATTAAAATTCCAAAAAAACTTGCAAAACATGTGGTCAAAAAAGGCTCTATTGCAATAGATGGGATTAGCCTTACAGTGACATCCAAAAAAGGCAAGACCATTTCTGTGAGTCTCATACCGCACACCATAAACACTACAAACTTTAAGGCAAAAAAATTAGGCGATAAGGTTAATATTGAAACTGATATTCTTGGCAGATACGTGAGTGCCGCAAATCTACAAATTTAATGGTAATTACCAGTTTTTTAGTAAGCTTTATAATCTAAATATGCAAACTTGATTTATCTTATGACGCTTGAATCTGGGCTTGAATCCCTAAAGCGGGGCGAGTTTGTACTACTCTTTGACTCTGCGGGAAGGGAAAACGAGATTGACATGGTAGCAGCTGCCGAGTTTGTAACTCCAGAACATGTGGCCCGTATGAGACAACACGCTGGAGGACTTTTGTGCATTTCAGTAGAAAACAGCCTTGCCTGCTCTCTTGGACTGCGATACATGCACGAGATTCTAGCAGGCCAGCTTGGTCCAGATAAAGAGATGGTCATGGGCCTTGCGCCGTACGGAGATCACCCAACATTTTCAATACCGATAAATCACTACCAGACATATACGGGAATTACAGACAAGGACAGAGCTTTAACCATACAAGAGTTTGCTGGTCTATGTTATGTTGATAACAAAAAGAAAAAATTTGCCTCGTCATTTAAGACACCCGGACATGTGCCGCTTTTAATTGCGTCAAGAGGATTACTACATGAGAGAAAAGGTCATACAGAAATGTCCGTATATCTAGCCCAGCTTGCAGGGCTCAAACCTGTTACTGCAATATGTGAAATGATGGATGCTCAAACATATGCCGCCCTATCACTTGACAAGGCGCATAAATATGCAAGTCAGAATGGAATACCATTAATTGACGGAAAAGAACTCTTAGAATACGCCAAGGTGCACTAGTTTTGAATATAGCTATAGTAGTGTCAGATTTTAATGAAAAGGTTACATCAAGAATGCGTCTAGTAGCAGAAGAAAAAGCACAAAAGCTAAATCTACAGATAGTGCGTATGTGTAATGTTCCTGGTGTATATGACATGCCAATAGTGGTGGATTCATTACTTGGCAGAAAAGATATTGACGGTGTCGTGACACTAGGTGCTGTAATTAAAGGTCAGACAAAACATGATGAGGTTATCTCACATGCTACTGCAAGGGCACTCACTGATTTATCTATAAAGTATGGCAAGCCCGTGTCACTTGGTATATCTGGACCTGGCATGCAAGAGCGGCATGCATATGCTAGAATACGGCCCGTAGCAGAGCGGGCAGTAGAGGCTGTAGTAAAAGTATCTGCCGAGCTTGGGAAGATTCAAAGATGATTCAGCTGAGTGTTTTAAAGATAGATGGGTATGGCCCTTGGACTCTGACTCTGGGAAGTGATAGAGAACACGAGCTGCAAATGCTACAGGCATCATTGTACAAAGAAGTGCAGAGGCTCTTTTCTGCCCGGAACTGTACGGTATTTTTGAATCGGGCTGACGAGTTGTTTGCAGTTACCAATGGACTGACAGCCAAAGACCACATTGACATACAGCAGAATCTCCAAAAATCATTTGACATCCGACTTTCCATGTCTATTGGGTGTGCTGATTCACCGTTTGGGGCTAGTATGAAGGCATATGAGGCTGTAAGGGATGGCGATATACTAGACGGGGAGAATGCAATATTTGGTTCTGTGTGTAGTGGGTCACAGGATGTCACTATAATGCATCTTGATGTTGATAATCTTACATCTAGACAAAAAACTGCCTCCCCATATGATGTGACATGTATCATTTTTGGTCTGTATGCTAGGATGTTAGAGTATTTTCGCGCCCGGAACTCGCTTGCATTTTTTATGGGTGGTGATAATTTTATGGTAATTGCAGATAAAAAGGCAAGACAGTTAGCAGGTGAGTTTATTGATGTAGCAAGAGATGATCTTGGCATCTTGCTGAACTGCGGAATTGGCACGGCACCTACTGCGAGGCAGGCAGTAATGCTTGCCACACAATCACTTGACAAGATAAGAGAAATACGGGACTCTGGTGGCAAAAAGCCTGATGTTTACGAGTCATCATGCTGATCAAGGGCGCAAGCGTGCTTTTAGGTGATGAGCTAGAGTATATCGAATCTATTGATATTAGGATACAAGATGGCATGTTCTATGAGATACGCCCTAGACTCAAACCAAAGTCAGATGAGGAATTAGTGGACTGCGCGGGGCTGTTGGTAATTCCTGGGTTTGTAAACTGTCATACACATGTTGGTGATTCTATAGCAAAGGATGTATCTTTGAGTAGTACAGTTGACGGGAGGATTCATCCCGTCTTTGGCATAAAGCCCAAGGTACTGAAAAACACCAGACAAGAACATCTTGCAAGCTTTATGAGAAATTCATGCATCTCTATGATGCAAGGGGGGATTACTACTTTTGTGGATTTTCGCGAGGGTGGCATCTGTGGTGTACAACTACTAAAACAGGCACTCTCTGATTTGCCACTAAGGGGAATTATTCTTGGAAGGCTTGACATGTATCACACATCTACACAGATAAGACAGGATGAGAAATTTCCAGCAGATATGGAGCAGAATCTTGACTCTTTGATAAATGAATGTGACGGTATAGGAATTAGTGGTGCAAACGAGAACAGCACTTCTGTACTGAGGCGTTACTCCCTTACGCAAAAGCTACGCGCAATTCATTCTGCAGAGACACAGGAGAGTGTGCACACATCAAGACGACTAACGGGAAAAACAGAGACATCAAGGGCACTTTGCACTAAGCCAGACTTTTTGGTGCACATGACGTATGCATCTGCGGCTGAGCTTGCATCTGTTGCAAGGCGTTCAGTTGGGATTGTAGTGTGCCCGAGGGCTAATGCCTCACTTGCAGAGGGAATACCAGATGTAATTCTGATGCAAAAATCCGGATGTACTGTTTCATTAGGAACTGACAATGTAATGATAAACTCACCTGACATGTTCAGGGAGATGGATTATTTGTGGAAGGTTACAATGGGGATTCACAGGAAACCTATAGATCCCAAGGAGATACTAAAGATGGCTACTGTTAATGGTGGAAAGGTTTTACACATGAATGTTGGTAGTATGGGAAAAGGTATGGTGGCTGACTGTATATTTCTGGACAAACATGCGCTAGATTTGGAGCCAATGCACAGCCCGCATGCATCCATAGTACATAGGGCAAGTCAATCATCAATCCGGGCAGTCATGATAGGAGGTGAAATAGTACATGGAGGAATCTAGACCTAGGATAATTATCAATGTGGCTATATCAGTAGATGGGAAGATAGCCACTCGCACTGGAGACTCGAAATTCTCATCAAGGGAGGATCTAGTACGAGTGCACAAGCTTCGCTCGGAAGTAGATGCAGTCTTGATTGGTAAGAATACAGTCCTCCGAGACGACCCACTTCTCACAGTACGTCACGTCAAGGGGAGAAACCCTGTCAGGGTGATTTTGGACTCATCTGGAAGTATTCCGAGGGATTCGAAAATTCTGAGTACATGTGGTGATATTCCTACGATAATTGCAGTATCAAAAAAAATCTCAAAAGAGCGGCTAGAGCAGCTGGAAAAACTTTCAGTTGATGTGATTGTAGCAGGTGAAGATATGATAAACCCTAGAGTGCTTGTAGCGGCCTTGTACAAAAGGGGAATCAGGACTGTTCTCATCGAAGGTGGTGGTGCTACAAACTGGAGCTTTGTCAGTGCCGGGCTGTTTGATGAAATGTATATCACTATATCTCCATTTGTTGTAGGGGGAATTGATGCCACATCTATGGTACAAGGCGAGGGATTTGAGACAGTCAGTGAGTCTGCAAAAATATGCCTTGACTCTGTCACGAGGCTGGGCGACTATCTAGTCTTACATTATCTCCAAAATACAGCCAAATCATGAACCATACCTGCCTCTCCATTAAAGCAATTGCCGTTTTCCTTTAATCACACATCAATACATTATACTTTACTATAATGAATCAGGAAATTCAGACTGTATTGCCAAACACAACGATACTTCTGACCAAAATACAGCCAAATCATG
>JAPOPJ010000054.1 GCA_026712925.1 Nitrososphaerota archaeon | reverse complement strand
TTCAAACAGCGAGAGATATACTATGGTGAAGGTGGATTATTAGAGGAAACATGGTCTGCATATCCTACCGGCCGAGTTCAGAGTGCTGAGCTAGGAGGTGCTACATACAATGGTGCAGGTGGGCTTGATGTAGCGCCACCGCTTAGCTGGATATTTGAGCCCAACTTTTTGCTCTCATTTCCAGCAGAGCCTGTTCATATCATGAGGTACAAGGATGTAAATGACCGCATGGCGACATTATACCCATACTTTCTTTATGATCTGTTTGGCAGGGAGTTGGATTCGCTTCCGGTAACTGACGGGAAGAACTCTTACTGGCTTGTCCCGTTAATTGTCGGGTTTGATACAAATGATGTTCCGTGGTCTGTTGGGAATCCATATTTGCGGCTTGTAGGGTATGCGCTAGTTGATTCGTATGATGGAAATATTCAACTACTAAAGACTGGAGATGACTTTTTCACAGAAATGTTTGCAAACCAGTACTCTGAGCAGTTTGTCCCAATACCTGCATGGCTTGAAGAGCAGATTAGGTACCCTGTGGAGCTATTCAATTGGAAGACAGAAATGTACAACATTTACCATGTGACAGATCCAGAGACATTCATTCAAGCAAATGAATTTTATGAGATTCCTACCGGTCTAGAGACATATTATGTCGAGGCAAAGCCAATAGGATTTGAGCAGACAGAATTTCTTGGGTTGCTATCTCTTGAATTGCGAGGCTCTCAGGGAAGGAATCTTGCCGGATATATGGTAGTTGAAAATGATTTGACCAGCCTTGGGAATTTACAATTCTTTGAAGTACCGCTTGACTCTACTACCAAATTAATTGGACCAACTGCTGTAAGAGAGGCACTTGATAGGGATCCAGAATTTGCACAGCTAAAGACGTTACTGAGAAATCCCAGAATAGGTGATAACATTTTGTATCGTGTGGGTGAGCATGATGTTTACTTTATTCCTGTATATACTGCAGGTGCCGGTGGAGTTGTGGCGCAGCTTGGCACTATAGCTGCTGTAGGTGCGGCATTTACCGGTGAGTATTATGTAGGACTAGGCAATACACAAGAGGAAGCCTTTGAGGCATATCTGAAAAAGGTATCCGGTGTTGCGACATCTAGTGTATCTGTAGGTGAGGAAACTATAGAGTTAGAAAGAGCAGATAGAATTGGAATAATACGCTCGTCAATTACAAATGCGGGACTTGATGTACTAGAGCCATCATCGATACAGGCGCCGTTGTCATTTAATCAAGGAGAGATATTCTTCTATACAGAAAATGACCAGGCAGATGTAGAGACATTTGTGCTAGAGTTCATCGAAGAATATGTCCAGCCAAGAAGTGAGCGCGTATTCATGTGGGAGGACGGTGATAGCATCCATATTGCTACACTAGTGATACGAGAAGAGATACCTGAAATGTACTACATCTCAATAGAGGTAGGCAGCTAGTTGCTGCTAGTGGATAACGGCTCTGTATATACTGGGAAACTGGTAAAATTCTTAGATGAGAAGCAGATTCCCTTTGAGGTATGTACTCCTGACTTGCTTGATTTGGAACTAGTCGGGAGTCATGACTCTTTCATTTTATCTGGACGCAGGTATAATGACAAAATCACAAATATGGTAAACTCCAAAATTATACTGCATGCTGTAAAGAATGGCAAGAAACTATTTGGTATATGTTATGGGGCTGAAATATTATCACTTGCACTTGGGGGTACTATTACAAAGTCTGCTGGATTTAGAAAGGGAATGCAGCCTGTGATGATATGCAAAGAGAATCCTCTATGTGAGGGAATGGTGGATGTATTTGAGAGTCATAGATATGAAATATCTAAACTTCCTGCGGGAATGATTTTACTTGGCGCATCTGAGAATTGCAAGTACGAGTTGGTTCAGTATATGGATAGTCCAATATTTGGTACACAATTCCATCCAGAGATGAGCACTGATGGCCACAAGATGCTAGAGCGGTTCTGCGAGTTATGAGGTTACTGTGATTGCTCTATGAGTTATTTCTATGATTTACTCTATGAGTTATTTTTGTGAATAATTGTAACAAATGATTTTATCGTGTGATTTCACTATATGATTCCCATGCTGAATGGTTTTAATTGGTCGGGATGATTATATCTCATGTGGAGTCAAATCACGAACTTTTACTTCCGCCGGTAAATGAGGAAAATGCATGTCTGCCATTACCAATAAATGTCGTATCACGATATTGGGGTGTAGAGCTTTCAATTATAGAAGCAGAGGAAAACTGTAAAAGATATCCAGGCTTTGGGGGTAGCATACTAATTGAGGGAATAGAGCTTGCAGAGAAAAGTGGTCTGTCATGTTTGGTGGTTCATATCACACTTGATGGACTAAAGCGTATCATTGATGCAGGTATTCCACCTATAGTGATTCTCCCGGGAATCCCAGAAATTACACAGCATGCATCTGTCATATCAGGATATGATGCAGAAAATAATACGATACTTCATTATATCCAGACAGGAACACAAGATGGTGAACAACAGGAAGGTGCAATACCACAGGAT
>JAPOPJ010000177.1 GCA_026712925.1 Nitrososphaerota archaeon | reverse complement strand
CTCCAAAGGTGATACATTATACTCGATGAAAAAGTATGATGCTGCAATAGAATGCTTTAACACTGCAATAAGACTTGATCCTGAAAATGAAGCGCTGTACGTCACCAAAGGTGATATATTGCATTTACTGAAAAAATATGACGTTGCAATAGAATGTTTTGATACTGCACTAAGAATTGATCCAGAAAACGACTTGGCGTACGTCTCCAAAGGTGAAACATTATACGCGCTGGAAAAGTATGATGATGCATTAGAATGTTTTAATACTGCACTAAGACTTGATCCCGAATATGATTTGGCGTACGTCTCCAAAGGTAATACATTACATTTACTGGAAAAGTATGATGATGCATTAGAATGCTTTAACATTGCACTAAGGCTTAATCCTGAAAATAAAGTGACGTACGTCTCCAAAGGTAATACATTACATTCACTGGAAAAGTATGATGATGCAATAGAATGTTTTGACACTGCACTGAGACTTGATCCTGAGTATATTGTGCCATATATAAGCAAGTTTTTGGCTCTTATAGCTTTGGGCAAAGGTGACGAGGCCCTCAAGTGTTATGATATGATGGTAAAATTAGATCCTAACAACCCTGCATCACTTTATCTCAAAACCAAAATTGATAGATACAACAAACGAGACTACTAGGCATAAAGGTGCTTATGTGTAATCTTGTCTGATTGCCTAGAATATAACACATACTTTGATCAATTTTGTTTTTAGGTTTATTTTGTATAATGGTATGGTTTTCTGTCTAGAAAGATGCTAAAGCTGAATGTGTGTGATAATTTAGTCTTCTCTACTGTGTGCTACGACAAGACCATTGAAGTGGATTCTAGACACGCTTTGTAGTCAAGCACGACTATTTTATTGGAATTTGTACTAATGGTGGTTTTTGTTGTACGGTGAAGACTGTTATAGAGATATTTTATGTGCTTGTAAATAGAGTATTCAACAAACTCATGTTCCCCCAGTGTTAAATATTTGGAAGATTATATCACCACCAGAAATGACTGACAATATGAAAACCATTCATATAGAAAAACAATCATACGATGGTTACTGTGTAGGCACAGGTATAGAATATCCAGAAATTATAGTA
Source organism: Nitrososphaerota archaeon (assembly GCA_026712925.1). Classification (GTDB taxonomy): domain Archaea; phylum Thermoproteota; class Nitrososphaeria; order Nitrososphaerales; family Nitrosopumilaceae; genus JAPOPJ01. The sequence continues at coordinate 493 of JAPOPJ010000177.1, read as the reverse complement.
TGGGTAGAAAACAAGAAAGCACTACATACAGTCCAAATGGTATCGAGGTCTTTTATAATCTCATATTCATAGTTCTGAGGTGGCACCATTATGCGATATGAGTTATGCATATTCTTTAGATAAGAATCCGACAAGATTGTTGTGTAATTTTGATAAATGTAGCTAAATTGACACGCAACTATTTTTGCACAACTTTGTTGTTTGTGGTAGTTACAAGTACAAAGACAGAGTTATGAAGATATCCAGACAAACTATTTTTATTATACAAGTTTCAACAAAAGCAGTGGGATGTAGTTTATTTTATGGTGACTTTAACACATCATATTCTAGAGGTGTAGATTTCTGATTAAACCAGATGATATTACTGATGCTTTTGGACCTGGTAGAGCGTCTGCATGGATGCATTCTGAAAAATCCATTGAGACTGTTAATAAGTGTCTTGCATTCTTACAGCAAGGCAAATTTGAGGATGCTGTGGAATATCTAAAAAATG
>JAPOPJ010000248.1 GCA_026712925.1 Nitrososphaerota archaeon | reverse complement strand
GGGTACTTTACCAAATTCGGAGCTTTTGCTATTTTGAACCCTTAACCTTGATATGTCTGTCTCGGATGGCAAATTTGAAACGTTTTGGATTCTTTAATATATTCAAAATGGGTTTTGGAGCGTAGCAGTATATGGTCATTCTTACTGTGTTTTATGTTATGGATGTGGTAAACTCTTTGACATCTTTTGTCCATCCAAGCTCCGAATTTGGGGAAGAACCCAACTTGTGAAAATATCATCCAAGTTCTATTGGGATTCATCAATGATTGTGATATAATGGTATATGGAAAACACCACAAGAACTATGAAGACTTTGCAACATCTAACAATGCTTTTGCCTGCTTGTAGTGGACCTCATCAATCATCTTACCATCAATTGTGGTAGCACCCTTACCCTTTTGGGTCGATTCTTCATACGATTTGCAAACTTTTTCTGCCCATTTTATTTCAGCCTTTGTGGGATGAAATGACTTGTGAACTATTGAGATGTGATCAGGATGGATTATACTCTTTCCAGAATATCCCAACTCTCTTCCAATGCGACAGTCTTTTTTCAGGCCAGCAGTATCAGATATGTCCTGCCATATGCCGTCAATTGAGGCCACGCCAGCAGCAGATGCATCCACTGGAATTTTAGCCCTAGAATACTTGGCACCCTCTGGATTCTTGGCATACTCTATTCCCATATCATTTAACAGATCAAATACACCAAACACCACAGCAGACACACGTTTGTTTGCAGAAGCAATCTGGTATGCATTTACCACTCCTTGAGCAGACTCTATTGAAGGAATTAGCGAGATTTTGCCGGTCTTGCGCTTTCTCTCAAGTGTAGATAGTATTTTCACTATTTCTCTCATATCTGAGATATTATTCACCTTTGGAACTACTATACCGTCTATTCCCTTCTGAACTATAACATTCAAGTCATGTAGAATCTTTCCAGATGATGGTGAGTTTGTCCTTACAAATATGGATGACTTGTAAGAGCTCCTTGACTTCAAAGCTTCTCTTATCAGCTTTCTTGCCGTAGTCTTTTGGTCGTCTGGCACAGAATCCTCTAGATCAAAGCATACAATGTCTGCATCAATATTTTTGGCTTTCTCTAAAAAGCGCGGATTATTTCCTGGAACAAAAATGAGACTGCGAAATAATTGTGGCATGTGATTAGTTATGCGCCCTCTGGCTTCATTAAGATTTTGCCAAAGAGTCCCTTGCCTGTCAGCATTTTAGTATGAGCTTCTGCTGCATTCTCAAAGGTGTATGTAGAGTCTATTGCAGCTTTAATCTTTCCTTGTCCCATCCAGTAAAGACCTTGGTCAAGCTCTGCCTTTGTGCCCTGTGTTGAGCCTAGAATGTTAGTTCCCTTGAAGAAGATGTGCCTCAAGTCAGTGTGTGCATCATATCCAGTTGTAGCCCCACAAGAGACAAGCGTGGCTCCATATTTTAGCAGTGTTAGCTGTTTGTTCCAGTGCGTCTGACCGATATGGTCAAATGACACATCAATTCCTGGTGCTTGGCCTTTTTTCTTGGCTAGTTCTTTGGAAATCTTGAATACATCCTTGTGCCAGTCTTCTTTTCTGTGATCTACTGCATAGTCAGCACCTAGTTCAAGACACTTTTCTAGCTTGTCCGGGCTTGCAGTTGCAATTACATCACACTGGTATAGTTTGGAAATTTGAATCGCAAAGCTTCCCACTCCAGAACCGCCACCCATAACTAGTACTGTCTGCCCAGGTATGATCTTTGCCCTGCCAACTAACATGTGCCAAGAAGTGAGAAGCGTCATGGATGCAGCTGCTGCATCATCATATGATACTCCTTCTGGAATCTTTGATACATTTACTTCTGGAAGATGAATCTGCTCAGAGTAAGCTCCCCATAGCGGACCTGTCTGGAATCCCCAGACCTGCCTCTTTGTACAGTCAAACTCCCTTCCATCGGTGCATGCCTGACATACTCTACATGCCAAATTAGAGTGAGAAACTACCTTGTCGCCTACCTTGAAATTTTTAACATCATCCCCTACTGCAATGACATCCCCTGCAACATCAGAACCAGATACGTGCGGGAGCGGTACTGCTACCGGGACACCCCTCATACCCCATATGTCGTTATAGTTGAGCGCCGAGGCCTTGTTGGTAAATATTACTTCATCTGATTTTGGTTTTGGTTCATCAATATCCTGAACCTTGAGAATCTTTGCATAATTATCATCAGGTGCATACTCGTTGTAAACTACAGCCTTCATGTTTAATGCGGTATTTTTCCCATAATTATATTTATTGAGACACGGTCAGAATAGATCTGGCTAAACCCATACAAGATTCACAATACGTGTGAGGTATGATATAGCACTGCCTCAACGACGATTTATCTTAAAGTCTCGCTTGGGTTGCTGAAGGGATAAAAGCACCTGCTTTAGCTGTGCATCAGATAGCTGACCGCGAATCTTTCCTTGGGTTGCCATCCCGATGAGATACTGCTCTACTAGGTTAGATAGTTCTGGCTTTACCATCTTGATGTTGGTCAATCGAGCTCGAGCCTCTGGGCTGAGAATCTGTCTCATAACCATATCCTTTTGCGCTGTTAGGTCCTCTTTGCCTTGTCCGTCTTGCGGCTCAGCAGGATCAGGAAAACTCATATTAAATCAGGAATATACCTTGAGTTCTGGCCTAGCGGCAATCTCTTCGTTTAGAATTTCAGTGGCAAGTTTGTCGAGTTTTTGCATGCCCTGCTTTGAGATAATCCGGCCCTTCTTCTCGAGCTGTTCAACATAGCCTAGCTTTTCTAGTCCTTGAATTGCGTTGCGAATAATTGCACCGCCTGCATCTTTGTGGTGTGCTGCGCCATATCCAGATGGCTTACCGCCGCCATAATTTTTTCGTAACTTGTTAATTCCAACAGGACCACGAAGGTAAATCTTTCGCAGTATTGATGCGCATCTTGTATGCCACCAGTCCCTGTTCTGCGGGGGCTTGTCAGCATGGGCACCTGTCTTTACAAATGGAATCCATGAGGGTGCTGGAATATCCTCAGTTTTTAGAACCTCACTCAGTCTATCAATTAACTTGTCTGGTGGTACGTCATACACCTTTGCCATAAAGTGTGAAAATCTGGAGTCGTCTTATAAATCATTTTGGCAATATCTTGCGGTATATGTGCCCACACAAGCAACATGATACTCTGATTGCCCTTACTGGGGCACGGCCCACTCGTATCCTAGAACTTGTTCCGGGAGTTATAAACGACTTGCATTTTTTGCAAAACAGAATCCGCATGTTATAAGGCATGCGGATCTTGTGCCTCGAACTGAGCCTTCTTGCAAGCATGGCTTGACGCTCAGACAAGATAGGGTTGTTTTTTGCATTTGAGACTGCATTATCAATTAGTATTTGCATTCTCTCTAAAACAATCTTTTTCAGATACGGCTTCACAATACCCATAAGGGATGCACCTAAAAATTACTTGCGACTATGGATTTCTAGTGGAATCAAATAGATGCAGTCAGCGGGATTCGAACCCGCGTCGCAGGGTTGGAAACCCCGAATACTAACCAGGCTATACTATGACTGCACAGGTATGCAAACTCGGCATCCTACATAAAAATGGTATTTTCAAATCATTCTCGGTATTTTGTTTTGTAGAATATACAGTACGTATTGCTAAAGTTATTCCAGTTGATAAAATACAGAGGCTGTAATGTTCTGTTTTGTATTGTGTGAATAATGTGTGAATAGTAGTGTGTGAATAGTAGTGTGTGAATAATGTGTGAATAGTAGTGTGTGAATAATGTGTGAATAGTAGTGTGTGAATAATACTGCTATGGTGTGTTGTTAGGATATGGTGTTAGGATATGGTGTTAGGATATGGTGTTAGGATATGGTGTTAGGATATGGTGTTAGGATATGGTGTTAGGATATGGTGTTAGGATATGGTGTT
>JAPOPJ010000032.1 GCA_026712925.1 Nitrososphaerota archaeon | reverse complement strand
TTCTTCAGCAGGGCCGTAAATATCTGCCATATCCCATGCTACCAAGCCTGCATTGTGATAGTATATCATTTCTGCCACTGCATCTTTTGGTGTAATGGTGCCATGCCCGCCTGCTACTTGCCACATGCCATTGATGATTCGCGGTATGTCAATATTCCCAATTCTTTCATATTCTATATCCATAATTTTCACTCAGATGTTCTCATTTCAGGTACTTTATATCATGTGTCAAATTCCAAATTCTGGTTTTAATTGGGATATATGATGTGTCGTGAAATGATACTGTGAAATGATACAGTGTGAATGTTTTACATAATATCATCTAGTGTGTCTAGTGAGGCTGTCTAGTGAGACTGACATAGTGTTACATACTAGCAGATCTGTATTTTGAGGCCATCTCTTACAGATAAATACTAAAGAGAATAGACCTTTTTCAGCAATGACTGAAGTTACGGTAGTAAAATATGCTTTTGAGGGCGAAAAGTTTGAAATTTTGGTAAAGCCGGATCCTGCTCTAGACTATAAACTTGGAAAGAAAAAAGACATCTCTTCTATTCTAATATCTGATGATATTTACACAGACTCTGGCAAGGGAACAAAACCATCATCTGAAAAACTCTACAAGGCATTCAAAACAGAAGACCTAGCTGAGATTGCCAGACAAATCATGCAAAAAGGTGATCTAAATTTAACAACTGCACAAAGAAGAAAGATGGTAGAAGAGCAGAGAAGGAGGATTGTCGAGTTTATTGCTAAAACGTATGTGGACCCCAAGACACACCTGCCTCATCCGCCATTAAGAATAGAACAGGCAATGAAGGATGCTAGAGTATCTGTGGATCCTCAAAAGAATGTCAGCGACCAGATAAAGGATGTCGTGGAGAAAATCCGTACCATAATCCCATTAAAATCTGAGAATCTCCAACTTGAAATTGGCGTACCTGCTCAGTTTGTATCCCAGTCTTATGCGGTTCTAAAGTCAGTCGGCACTCTGAAAAAAGAAGAATGGCAAAATAATGGCTCACTAAAAGCAATACTTGAAATACCCGCTACAGCAAGGCCAAACGTGATAGACAGATTAGGTGCCATAACAAAAGGCTCTGCTACTGTAGAGGTGTTAAAGTGATGGATGGCAGACGCAGACATGTAATACCTGGTGAGGTGGTAACTACTAATTCCCTTAGACCAGAACAAAATGTGACTCTTATTGGGAAAAAATTAATATCTACAACAGTAGGAATATCTGAAATTTATGATGATTCAGTTAAAGTTATACCGCTTACAGGCAAGTACATTCCAAAAATCAATGATCTTGTTGTTGGCAAGGTCATTTCCCACAATTCACTCTCTTGGGAATTAGACATCAACTCATGCTATGTTGGATTTTTGCCAGCACAGGATGTATTTGGCAGAAACTTTTCATCACACACTGATGACTTGACCTCCAAGTTAAAGTCTGGTGACCTTGTAGCAATGAGGATTGCTAATTTTGATAGGACACGGGATCCACTTGTAACCATATCTGATAGGGATCTTGGAAAGATTGACTCTGGAGATTTGGTGAAAATTTCACCTAGCAAGGTTCCAAGATTGATAGGAAAAAGAGGTACTATGATTCAGACAATCGAGTCGGCTACTGAGGCAGTAATCACAATTGGTCAAAACGGTTGGATTGTTGTATCGTGTGAGTCTTCAGAGGGATTATTAAAGGCTAAAAAGGCAATTCAAATGGTTAATGAAAAGGCACATGTTGCAAATTTGACTGATCAAGTGAAAGAAATGTTGGAAAAAGGTGAATCATAAATGGGCGGACGAGAATCTGATATGGTCTTGTTGGATGCAAACGGCATCCGTTGTGATGGACGTAGGATTGATGAGCCAAGACGTATAATGATAAAAGCAGGTGGGCTGAAAAATGCTGATGGCTCTGCATATATTGAGTTTGGAGATAACAAGATAATTGCAGGTGTATTTGGACCACGAGATGTCCATCCAAAACACATGTCTGATACTGATACGGGAATATTGCGAGTTAGATATCATATGGAACCATTCTCTGTATCTGAGAGGAAAAACCCTGCACCATCAAGACGAGAAATTGAAATATCCAAGGTGATAAAGGAAGCACTAGCACCTGCTGTAATGCTAGAGAAATTCCCACGAACAGCAGTGGATGTCTTTATTGAAGTAATTCAGGCTGACGGTGGTACACGTTGCGCCGCACTCTCAGCTGCATCAGTTGCACTAGCTGATGCGGGAATCCCAATGAGAGATATGGTTGCCGCATGCGCGGCAGGCAAAGTAGCAGACACTGTAATTCTTGATGTAAATAACGAAGAAGACCAAGCAGGTCAAGCAGACATGCCAGTTGGCTACATGCCTAATCTTGAAAAAATCACACTATTACAGCTAGATGGTGTGTTAAGTGCTGAGGAATATAAAAAATGTGTAGAGACTGGAATTAATGGCTGTAAACTAGTTTATGAACTACAAAAAAAGGCACTGCAAGAAAAGTACTTTCAAAACGGAGGACAACAGAATTGACATCATCGGTTTTAGATGATCTAAAAAGAACCCAAATTCTTGAACTGCTAGAGCAGGGAAAACGTACTGATGGTAGAGCTATGGATGAGCCAAGAAAACTAGTCATAGATACAAGTGCAGTTCCAAAAGCTAACGGTTCGGCAAAAGTCACGCTTGGTGATAGTGTGGTTGTATGTGGTGTGAAAATTCAACCTGATAGGCCATTTCCTGACATGGGGGATAAGGGCATATTCATATGTACTGCTGAACTATTACCATTATCGCATCCTAGTGTAGAAACCGGACCGCCAGGTCCTGATGTCGTGGAATTGGCAAGAGTAGTTGATAGAGGAATACGGGAAAGCCACATGGTTGATTTGTCCCAACTTGTAATTGAAAAGAACAAGTCAGTTGTAGGTGTCTTTGCAGATAATGTTGTTGTGGATTATGATGGAAACTTGTTTGATGCATGTGCATATGCTGCAACTTCAGCTATAATGACATCACATTCCCCAAAATGGGAGATGGTAAATGATGTTCCTACAATTGTAGGTGACCAAGACACGCCAGTACCAATAACTACAATACCTGTATCAGTAACTATGGCAAAAATCGGAAACCACATCCTAGTTGATCCCAATGCTGATGAATGGGCATGCATGGATGCAAGAATTACAATAACTACCGACTCGAATCAAAATATTTGCGCACTTCAAAAAGGCGGAACCGGCGGGTTTACACTTGATGAAGTAGTAAAGTGCGGTGAAATCTCGGTGCGCATTGGTGCCAAAATTCGGGAAATCATAAAGCAGGCAGCTTCAAACGGTCAGTAAAATGGCAAAGAAAAAAAAATCACTAAAAGGCCTTGGTGCTAGGTATGGCATTAAAATCAGAAAACAATACACCAAAATCCACATACAGTTAAAGGAAAAAAGACTCTGCCCGGAATGCGGCTCCAAGCAGTTTGGTAGAGATGCAGTTGGAATTTGGTCATGTAAAAAATGCGGCTTCAAGATTGCTGGAACTGCCTATGACATCAAACTTTGAAGTAGAAATTATAGTCAATGCCGGTAAGAGTACCAAGGCTGTGTTTGAGTCTGTGCGTATTGATAATGAGTTTTATCCTGAAAACCCGACAAAGACAAAAATGACTCTAGATGAAAATATCACCATATCTATATCATCTAATCATCTTCCACACTTGCGAGCAAATCTAAACTCTACCCTAAGGCTGATTCAGGCAAGTCATGACTCTATTGAATCAGTAAATGTGTGATGTACAAGTATGGTATGTACAAGCGTGTGATGTACAAGTATGGCATATGTTGCATGGCTGGCCCTTACAATCTCTAGTTCTGTGAGTGTGTAGTCATATTATGCCCAAAAATATTCATTTTTAAGTTAAATGCTATATGATGAAATGGTGAAACTCAAGAAAGTAGCAGTAGTGAGTAAGGTGGGCTCAAAAGAAGCCGAAGATACTGCAAGAATTGTGGCAAAAAAATTCCTAGCGAAAAAATCACACGTCTTTACAATATCGCCTATTCAGGTGGATGGTGCAACCAAGATCGAATCCTTAGAGGAACTCAAAAAAGAAAAGCTCGACTTGGTAGTGACTCTAGGTGGCGATGGTACTACACTGAGGGTTTTTCGATATTTGGAAAATGACACCCCTATTCTGACAATCAACGTAGGTGGAAATCGTGGAATACTGGCAGAAATAACAATAGATGAAATAGATTATGCAATAAGCCAGATCTTGAAGGGAAAGTTTTTCCTAGATAAAAGAACTAGAGTAGTGGCATCGTGCGGCGGGCGCGAATTTCCACCGGCACTAAATGAAATCTATATCAGCAGAACAAACCTGACAAAGACTTCTGAGATTGAGATAAAATTCCAAAATGATACTGTACGGCAAAAGATGGATGGTGTAATTGTTGCAACTCCCAGTGGCTCTACTGGTCACTCTTTCTCACTAGGTGGCCCAATTCTTCACGAAAGTCTAGATGTACTGATAATCACCCCTGTAGCACCGGTGTATAGACTTGAATCAATTGTAGTGCCTGATGAAAAAATTGAGATAATATCATCGCATGATTGTAGTATAGCTATGGATGCACAAGTGGTAAAGTCAGCTGACTTTGAGGAAACAATCACAATTAAAAAATACAAGAAACCGGCCGTATTTATTAGGCTGAAAAAACGTGGTCTAAGACAGATGAGCAAGCTTGGGTTTTAATGTTTTAGATGCCAGCGCATTTTATGCAGGTGTTCCATTCAGGTCTCGTGATAAATATTGCACCACTTCACTTGTATATGATGAAATAAGACACATCAAGAAAAACCATGATGCTCTAGGAATATTACTAGAAACAGACAGGCTCAGAATCCTAGAGCCTGAAGAAATATCTACAAAGAAAGCAAAGGCGGCCGCAAAAGCATCAGGTGATTTTCAACAAATGTCCATTCAAGATATTTCAGTAATTGCACTTGCAATACATGTCAATGGTAAGATAATCAGCGATGATTATGCCATAGCAAATGTTGCAGGAAATCTTGGAATATCTGTATTACCTGTAATGACTCTTGGGATTAAAGATGTAGGGAGATGGCTTCATTATTGTCCTGGGTGCGGAGCAAAGCAAGATGCGGGAAATGAGTGCAACATATGCGGTACACCACTCAAGAGAAAACTACTCAAGGAGTAGAATCGTGTAGAGTCTTTTGGGATGATTTTTCAGCATAGTTGCTTTTTGTTTCTAACATGTCCCTGATTTTTTTTGCGCGTGCCCGGCCTAACCCCTCAACTTTTGCCAAGTCTGCTAATGTCGCATTAAATGCATTGAGGGGTGTACCGAATTTTTCAAGTGTCCGGACTGCAAGTTTATCGCCTATGCCGGGCAGGCTACACAATGTGGAGAGTTGTTGCTTTTGCAGGTTTGTTGATTTTTTTATTTTTTTTAGGTATGGGCCTACCGGATGCTTTTTTCTAGAACACATCGAGACTAGCAACTTTGCTGTATGCATTGCACTAGGCGTGGGAATTACAGGGATTTTAAAGTCTAGCACTACAGCAGATACTGCACCGTAAAAGATTAGCGGATTATCTACTATTTCATCAATTTCATCAACATTGCCCTCCATTAGAACTACTGGGTGCTCAAAGTTCTCTTTGAGTCTAGCACACTGATCAAACAGTCTACCATCAAAAACTGATGACAGTAAATCCTTGATGCTTTTTCTCTCAACTACTGTCTCTGGTGCAACGATATAGTCACCTACCTCTAGAGTCTTTACTTCTATATTGAGTCCTATGGCTTTGAGTAACTTTGGGATTCCGCTCTTTTTTTCACGCTCATCTACTATAATTCTAATACCTTCTAACTTCAACCATATCATCTAGGTGTGGTTTGTTAATATTTCGTATGGAATGATTGGAATACTTGTATAAGTCTATTTGAAATCGGTCCTGGCTTTTCAAAGATGTGGTGAGAATCAAAATTACAAAGACAAATAGCATGGAATCATTAGAGTAAACTATTACCTTCTAGGATTATCTGTAGATGTGCCTTGGGGTGATTCATTTCCAGGCTGACTACCCTTCATCATCTCGGTAATCTTTGTCTCTTGTTCTTTTAGAGATGTCTTTACCCTCTCTTCTTGTTTTTCTAGGACTGTGCTTCTAGTTTGGTCCATCAGCTTTTTCTCTTCGAGTTCTGTTATTAGATTCTGCTTTGTGGATTTTATCATGATGGTGCCTGAAAACTTGTAAACATTGTCAGATTCACCTGCCTTTTGTAATTCCTCTAGTGCCTTGTCAGTTTCTGCTCGCTCCATCTCTAGTTGCTGTTTTTGACCCATTATGGCTTGGAGGTTTTGTTGGGATTGCTGAAGTTTCATCAACTGTTCTTGCAACCACGGCGGCATGTTTTCAGCAGACATATCTGTACCACTTTTGGTTTCGTTATATCTTTACCGATCTGCTGAAATTCTACCCTAAAGCGGGCTTGATTTGTTGCTTTATGGCTTGAGGGTATGGGGTAAATGGCATCTGGGGTGAATATCATCTGAGTGTATATCGTCTGGGGTGCGACTTTTTTTATCGTTTAGAGGGAATGCCTGTACACTTGGTTAATTCCTGCGGTATAGTATGTGGTATCTGGTATGCTGGAGTTTCAGTATGTACTGTGTGGATATGTGATAAGTATGTAGTAAGTATGTAGTAGTATATGGGTGTAAGATTTGATTGATTCTTCCCCAAACTAGATACTTTTGCTAAATTAAATCTCGATCTGTACATTCATGCCAAAATAAATACCATGTGTGATGGGCAATAGGAATTTCTCAAGTCATGCATTTATGAGAAATACAAAATCGTGTAGGCTGGGAATTTATCAAAAGTATCGAGTTTGGGAAAAAATCATAAATGCATAAATATTAACATTGTGCAGAAACTCGTAATGTATTATCGGAATCCGCCTAAATATACAATAGAGTATGAAAGCTCACACATCCAAACCGTAGAAACTGATCGTTGGCATCGGTTTCATGAGGGTATCGAATTACGAAAACAATTAAAAAAACATAAAAGAAAATGGTCAAAGGATGGATATATTGACGAGTTTTATTTTAGCACAGCTATTGATGTTGCAATATTAATTCTGGATAACGCACAGTTTAATATTGAAGATATAAAAGTCGGTGGAAAGCCATTTCCAAATGCCACTATTCAATTCACAGCAAATAGTATTCGCATTGTAAACAAACTAGTTCAATCAGAACAAGAAAAAACTCACCAAGAACCAAAAGCACCCTTTGATGTGGTGTTTCCTATGATATCAGAATTAATAAAAAAAATACTTGACGATACGAAGCATCATGACACATCTAAGAAAAGAAAATATCAAGTAGCAAACAACATGATGGAATTAATTAATCTTGCCCGTAAAAAGGGTCTAGTAGATTTTAATAAATTTAAACCTGACAAAGCCGAAGCAGAATGGCAGTATGCCTTCTTAATGAAAAGCTTAGATACTAGTACTTAGTTTTTTACATAGAATTGAATATAGTAATACCTGACACAAATGTAATTTTAGCAGCTTCTTTTGATACCATCTACGATGGGACAATACCGATACGACACACATTTCATGATGAATCGTTTCAACTGTTAAATAAAGTCAATTACGAACATAATGGCATACTTTTACCAAAAGTGAAGGAAGAATGTATTGATAAATATGCTTCAACATTCCAGAATTTACACACGGTAGCAGTAGCGCGACAAATAGTGAAAAAAGTGGCGACAGAAGCGGTAAAAAAACTGGCAAGAGAAGGGACAGGAAATGCTACAGAAGTTAGAAAGTTGCAAAAGGATTACTTCCAGATAATTGTCAAAGACCACCACCTGAGCCACCCTCGCGACATCGAATCGAAAGATCTTGGCCACGAAATACCAATAGAAATTACATACTTGAGGGATTTGTATTCTGTACTTCCAGTGACATACATTGATTGGAAAGAGATTAAACAAGAACATTTGAGTTACCGCATAGAATTTGTATTACAGTGCGCATTAAAAGAAGTAGAACGGTATAGAAAGGGTAAAAAATTGTCTAGTTATAGAGAAAACTTGTGGTTTGAAATTAAATGTGAAATCAAGAATATGCGGTTGAATCATTCATCCACTAAAAATGCAGACCTCAATTGCCTTGCACAGATGAGTAAAATAATAGGTAAAGATGGTTGGTTGGAAAAAGCTGTTATGCCTGATGCTGAATTAGATTGGCATGCAAAGAACGAGGCAACGCATGCACCTTATTCTCAATTGCGTGTAAAAAAAATGTTTGAGGATTTATTTAAAAAATATAAAAATCCCAAATTACCGCCTCAACTTGCTAAACATAAAAAGTCAGAAAAAGGCGGACACCCACATGACAATGATAAACTAATACTTGCACAAACCATATACATAACATTAGTCTACTCTGAATCTAAAATTTATATCGCATCCAATGACACGGGGTTTTTTTCACCATATAAGGGGGATAGTACTATAACTAATGCCATATATATTGAGTTTGGAATTATATGTGCCAATCCTAAAAGAATACATAGCATTGTGTTCACAAATTCTAATGATGAAGCGTGAAAAGTCCAAGAAGAAATAATCAAAAGTGCGAATGGATAGATAAAAAACAGTGAAACATGATTACTTTCTGGGTTCTTCCCCAAACTCAGTGCTTTTGTTGATTTGATCCTGACCTAGACATATCCATCATGGGTGATGAAATTGAGGCATATTGGATTTAGTAATTTCAAATGGGCTTTGGTGTATAGTATGTGGTCACTTTTACTGTGTTTGGTGTCATGGATATGATGATATGCCTTGACATCTTTTCTCCAAGCACCAAATTTGGGGGAGAACCGATTTGACTCTTACTGATATTTACCGTGTGGTGATTTGATGCTATATCTCTACAAAACGGCTTGCATATATACAACCTGCACATGTGTACACAATCAATTAATTGTATATTGCCTATATGTTAATAGTTGAAGTTTGATATTGCAATAATTGGTGGCGGGATACTGGGAACTTGCATCTCCTACTGGCTTTCATCCATATATGATATGAGTATATGTGTAATTGAAAAAGAATCGCAAATTGCAATGCATGCAAGTAGCAGAAATACAGGTGTGATTCACTCTCCATTTTATCTCAACCCTGACTCTAAAAAGATACTTGCACGGTCTGCATTATTATCATATAACATGTGGGAATCTGTGGCAAAACAACATGACATACCATGGAAAAATACTGGAGTGCTTGAGCTTGCACTAGATAAAACACAACATCGAAGACTTGAAAAATACATTCGATGGGGTAAAAGAAATGGAATCCCAGAAGATACAATGAAATTATTAAACTCTGAAGAGGTATCTGAAATTGAACCAAATGTGAGATGCTACTCTGCAATTCATTGTTTGCGTGAAGTGTCTACAAATTTTGGTAAACTGACAAGAATAATAGGAAACATCTCTGTTAAACATGGAACAAAATTTCTAATGCAAAAAAATGTAACATCTATAAAAAAAATCAATCAAGGCTGCCGCATATCATTAAATGATGGCAGTATAATATCTACAAAATTTGTAATTAACTGTGCTGGTGGAAACTCACTTGATGTAGCGCAAATGATGGGGCTTGTTCCAGGATATGCTGACCTTCACTTCCGAGGTGAGTACTGGATAGCAGACTCACAATACTCTTCTTTGGCAAAATCTACAATCTATACGGTTGCAGAATCTGAAGGCTATCCTTTTTTGGATCCACACTGGATAAGAAAGGCAGATGGTACAACAGAAGTAGGACCAAATGCAGTCCCTGTGCCAGGACCTGAGACATATTCTGGTTATGTGGGAGATGCGGCAACTTCTATTGCAAAATTTAAAGACATTCTGACTGGAAACGCGCTGAGATTGTTTTACAACCCAGAGTTTCTCTCACTTCTCTCAAGGGAGTGGCTTAGCTCGCTATCAAAAACTGCCATGATTGGAAGAATACAAAAATTCCTTCCAAAGGCAAGACCAAAATTTTTCTCTGAAAGGGGCACGTCTGGCATTCGCTCACCTGTAATAACACCAGAGGGCAAATTCCTGCCAGATGTAATGGAGATACAAGATGATAACTCTTTTCACATCATAAACTATAACTCGCCTGGTGCTACAGGAGCTCCTGCATACTCTGCACATGTAGTAGATGAATTACAGCAAGCAGGCCTGCTTGGAAGGCCAAAGCCGGGCAAAAATACCATGTGGAATATTCATGACTAATCTTAATAACTTGGCCCAAACAAAACAAATCTAATGCTACCTGACAGGTGTTCCATAACAGAATCTGGAAAACAGTGCCCAAATCCACCAGAATCTGTAATCTCTGTGGTTCACAAGGATGATGAGTATATGGTAGGTGTTACATGCGACAAGCACAAGCATGTAGTGACAGTTAAAATCAAGGATTTGCAGAGTCAGGGTGTAGTGCCTGCTGGTAAGGTGCGTTTTGTTAAACTAAAGGCCGTAGGAACCGACTGTATAAAGGGCAATGCAGATGACTATATCCAGATAGACCACGACAGCCATTCAAAATAAGTCACTACGTACAAGTCACTACACACAACAAGTCACTATAACACCTTTTGTGATATCAAAGAATCTAAACTGTTCAAAGTTTGTTATCCTGTATTATAGTTGAGAGCAAAAGCAGACTGCAAAAGCCTCGAATTTGGAGAAATAATCAACATTTGACAACCTTTTTAAATAATTCACACCAAGGTACACCAGTGTCACTACTTTTAAAAGATAGAGTATGGTCGATGGAGGCTCCTACTGCAAAGCGGGGCGTATATCCATTACATGGCTTCAAGCTTGGACTTTATAGACTACCCATCAACCTTGAGGATCCACTAGAGATAAAATCAATTCATGATGGCCTAAAGGGTGCCTTTGAGATGGACACTTATGCAGACAGGATCTTTGCAACATACCGTTGGAAGGAACAAAACATGAGGGATCCAGATGCAAAGGGGTATGAAGAAGTCGAACTCTCAGTTACCGTAGAAATAGTAAGTGGTGAGGTTGTTGATATAATTTACCAGATATTCCCAATTGAAAAATTTGGCGATCCAAACTGGGTCAAAGATTATAGGAAAAAGGCAGACCATTTTGCAAAAATGGTGATTGATACCATACTACGTAATACCATTCTTGCAGATAAAATGATAAAGTATCTGGCAAAGTCTGAAAAACTGACTGAGACTGCCGCTATAAAGCGACTAGAGAATCTCACTCCACTTGCAAAGATTGTTCTTAATGCAAAGCCAAAACCCATAGAGGCAACAGATGAAGATATAGAAGAAGATGATGGTGCAATCGAGATTCCAGATGGTGCCAAACCGGGCCCAATTGATATAGAGTTCAAGTCAAAGACGAAACAGTCGCCATCTTATACTGCACCAGACCACACCATAAAGACATGGGGTAGGCGTGGTACAGGTAATGCAATCATGGGGATATGGGGCGAGTTTGTCTCAGTTGACTATGACATTTGTGTTGCAGATGGTGCATGTATTGAGGCATGTCCTGTAGATGTGTATGAGTGGTTTGACACACCAGGTAATCCGGGCTCTGATAAAAAGCCGCTAATGTCAAAGGAACCAGACTGTATATTCTGCCTTGCATGTGAGGGTGTCTGTCCACCTCAGGCAATCAAGATATTTGAACAAAAATAACCCACATTCCTTGCAAGTATAAATAGCGATTAGTCGTTTTCAGAGACTAGGTATATGGCAATAAATCCCTTCACTCAACTGATTTTTGATCTATTCCTTCTATCTGCGATTCTAATCACGCTATACACATGCAACTTTTACTATCTAGCATTTCTTTCAGGCAGGCGAAAAGACCCACTACAGACAAGCACAATTGGGACGCCGTCAGTTACAATACAGCTCCCCATATATAATGAAAAATATGTAGCAAAACGACTTGTAGATGCGGTGTGCAATCTAGACTATCCAAAAGATAAGATGCGAATTATGATACTTGATGACTCTGATGATGATACAGTCAAGCTTTTGGGAGATGTGGTTGAAAAATATCAAAAGCAGGGATTTCACATAGAGCATGTAAGACGGGGCACAAGAACAGGATACAAGGCCGGTGCTCTAAAGTATGCTATGGAGACGACTGATACTGAATATGTGGCCATATTTGATGCTGACTTTATACCTCCTGAATGGTTTCTAAAACGTGCAATCTCACACTTTACAAAATCTGATATCGGACTAATTCAATGTAGATGGGGACATGTCAATGAGAACTATTCTGCAATAACTCAGGCACAGGCACTTAGTCTAGATTTTCATTTCCTTATAGAGCAAAAGGCAAAAAGTAACTCTCATCTATTTATGAATTTTAATGGCACTGCCGGAATATGGCGGAGCGATTGCATCAAGGATGCAGGGGGATGGCATACTGCAACATTAGTTGAAGATTTAGATTTGAGTTATAGGGCTCAGATGAAGGGATGGAAGTGTGTATTTCTACCTGATGTTGTAGTTGATGCAGAACTGCCAGTACAGATGAATGCTGCAAAGAGACAACAATTCCGCTGGGCCAAGGGTTCTATCCAGTGTGCAGTTAAGTTACTCTCTGATATTGTAGTAAAACGCACAGTCGCATTTGAAGCAAAAGTTCAGGCATTTGTCCAGTTGACACGCCACATTGTATATCCTCTAATGCTGATACAATTTCTGACATTGCCAATTCTTCTTGCCGGTAATGTGAATCTATATGTGGTGAGCTTTATTCCTGCTCTTACAATTGCGGCATATCTAGCTATGGGTCCGGGCGCATACATTATGATAATTCAAAGTATGTACCGGCAATCGTGGAAGTCAAAGGTAAAAATCTTGCCTTCACTATTAGTGTATAATGCGGGAATGTCTGTTAATAACAGCGTTGCAGTATTTGATGCCCTGTTTGGGAAAAAGAACGAATTTCTCAGGACTCCAAAATATGGTATAATCACCAAGCATGATGACTGGAGAAATAAAGCATACAATTTACCATTTACACAGACTACACTGCTTGAGATATTTTTTGGTGTATATGGTATGGTGGGAATCTTTGTCTCTATCTTTTCAAACAATCCAGTGTTTGCCCCTATAATCGGCCTGCAGACTGTTGGATTTTTTTATATCGCCTACATGAGTCTCTCACATACTAGGTTTAAAAGAAATAAATCAAGTGTTGCCAAAGTCTTAACCAAGAGTGAAAAAATGGCCAACACTATATACAAATTATCCATGGCAGGAATCATTGCCTTGATAGTCTTTGGGGTGGTAATGTCTTTTGTCGGATATGGGGAGTCAATATACCCGCTAGATAGAATCCGGGGTCATCTTGATGGAATTACTGGCTCTTCTGATCCTGTTGCCATTCAGGTTCACATTGCAGAGATAAATCAGTATCTGGCAATATCAATGGAAAAGCTTGATGATACCAAGAATCCAGTCTGGATATTCCCCACAGAATCAACTAACTTTACCCGAATCCAAAGTGATGTGGATAATATGGCAACTACGGTTGAAAAAATAGCTGCCGTACCAAAGGATAGTTCTGCATTTAATACTGCAATGCTAGATGTTAATGGCAGAGCTGTACTGCTAAAACAAAACATCATGGATGCCACACCTTACATGTATGTGAGCTATTGGAATATCATTTTCTCTGGAATGTGGATTGCCGCAATTGTTGGAATATTTGCAGCTCTGAAGAGAAAGAGTAGCCGTCTCAAACTAGAATAATCACATCTAGAGTAAATGCTCTATCAAATATGATGTGTTGTATGTATGTGGTTTAGTTTTGACCGTCACTTACTTGAATGAATGCTAGATAGTGATCTGCATGCTGTACATACATAGAACCCATAGAACTTGGCGGTACAGCTGGTCCATCAAATGTAAGTATGGTGGAATATGTCTTGACTTGTTTTTCATTGATGCGAACAGTCTCTCCTGTTTCTATAGCTGGCGAGCCATTAATTCCTGTAATGTTTCGTGGCTTGTCCTCATTAGATATGGTGAAGTTAAGATAACTGTTGATGAATGTAGATAACTCCTCATTATACGTTATGGTGATTAAATTGGGTGCAGTGATTTTGGCTGACACCAGAGTATCAGACATTTCTTTGATGTTTCTTGCTACTGGTTTTGCAATTGTTATAGTTATATCATCTGTGTCAGTATCAGCACCATCATCAACTGTAAGTGTAAAGACTAGTTCTGTAGGGTCTGCCGGAGCTGTAAATGTAGTCTGTGCTGATCTGTAATTGTCTATGGGAACTGTTGGTGTTTCTGAAGTTACTAAAGTTTGTATCCATGTGTATTCGAGAGTATCCCCGTCAGGATCTGTCGAACGTGTGCCATCAAGTGTTACAGTAGTATCTAGTATGGCCTTTTTATCCGAGCCTGCATTTGCATTTGGTGATCTGTTTAAACCGAGTATCTGGACACCGTTATCCGCCTGTGCTGTCACAGCAAGATGTGTCTTGGAACCGATATTAAACGCGGTTATTCCATAAGCCTCATCAAGCACAAGTGTAGCATCCGTATCATCAACCTTATTTACGCCGGATATCTCAGTTGGTTTTGAGACATCAATAATCTGGACACCGTCATCCTCAAATGATGCCACAGCAACATACGTCTTGGAGCCTACCATGAATGAAGTGATTTCGGTTGCACCGTCAAGCTCATACGTGCCATCTGTATCATTGAGAGAATCTCTAGCAGCTATATTATCAGGATCCGAGACATCAATGATCTGGACAGCGTCCTCAGATAGTGATGCCACAGCAACATACGTCTTGGAGCCTACCGTAAACGAAGTGATTCCATAAGCACCATAAATATCAAGTGTAGTATCATCGGTAATTA
>JAPOPJ010000282.1 GCA_026712925.1 Nitrososphaerota archaeon | reverse complement strand
ATACTATGTGGCATTCCAATTTTTTAAGAAATACCTTGAATGCGTTCTCTAGATCGTGTTGTTTTGACTCGTTTCTAGGATTGTCTACAAGTGCTTTTGCTGCTTGCATTATATCAAAAAGGCCTTGTTGATAATCATCAAGTGTCATCTTTTGCATCGAGTTATCTGCGGTAAGCCTCATTATACTAATTGCAATCTCTAGACATTTGCAAAAATCAACTATGGCTGAATAGTCTGATTTGTCTATCATGTCTATATGTTCTATGATACTTTTGAAATTATGTTTTCTAATACTATCTAACATTTTACGCGTTGTTGAATCAGAATGTAAAACCATCACACAGAGATCTCCATTTTGAATCGTAATGTGTGGTTTGATGGGTACATGATTTACACTGTTCATATTTCGTAGAGTGCTTTTAAATCTATATTCCATTATCATTTGAAGTGATGACTGTTCCATTCCATTCAATAATCTATACACAGATATTTTGGACACGCATAAAATGACGACTTTATGATCTAATACAATGTATGTCAAACAATTACTTTGTGAGCATGAGACGAATATGTTATCTTTGTTTCTTTTGGTGTATTGGTACCAGTTATGTTATGTGATTATGCGTTTTTTAATTTCTGCGCTTAAAGCATTGGCTCGTTTATCCAAAAATTTCTGATAATCATCAGACCAAATACCAAATTCTTCAAGATCGTGTATTAAGTGGGTTTTCATAGTTTCTGTAATTTTATCATTATCGTTTTTAAAATCCTCCATGTAGTCTGAAGGTGCTCGGTCTTGAATTTTTCGTTTGTTTAGATAGTCATCAACCAATGTGATATTCAAAATATGGTTGATAGAATTTTCATCTTCTTTTAATTTCTTCAAAAATGCTTTTGGAAAGAAATGATGATAGTTTTTACTGTTTGCGCGTTTAAGCCAGTTATTAGTTATGTTAACAACTGAGTTGTCTGCAAAAGATTTGGGTTGCTGATATGCATAAATGCAAAGGATTGCCTTTATGTAGCTCCGTCCAGTGTTGAATAACCCATTATTTTTAATGTAATCTGGAGAATCTTCTACTTGCCAATCATACCTTGGTTGTTCTTCGTTTAAAATCATATCAATACGTTTTACATCCTGAGAAAGCTTGCTTTCAACAGCTGAAGAATATCTCTCAGATAACGAGACGCGCCAAAAAAAGTCCTCCAAATACTTTTGTTTAAGGCCAAGAGGCTTATCGACATTATGATAGAAAAAATATGCAAATGGTACTAGCACAGTATCATATGGTAATAAACTGGAGGTAGGTATCCTGAAATAATTTTTAAAGTATTCCGCTGCATTTTCCACAGAATCAACAACTTTTTGCCAATGATTAATAACGTCCTCTTTTTGTAATGAAAGGATAATCTTTCTTTTACACTCTTTTTTTATTATGAGTGAGATAGTTTGCAGTACTGTCATCTCTGATATGGTTTCATAATCTATATTTTCTAATCTCTCTGTTAACTCTTCGAATTTTTCTACTAAATCAAAATTCTTACCGTAATCATATGTTTTTGCCACCATGATCTGAAAAGTTGATAGTGCCTTGCCACCTACATTTATTCTTGTAAATATCTCTGTGGCTACATCTATCGGAGCATCATTAACTTGAATTACTGAATAACTGTAAGATTCAATTCTTTGCTTATATCTTTTTAATTTGTCGTGATATTTTTTATCATATTCTCCCAAGATTGTAAAATCACCTTCGAGTAAAGTGTTTAATTTGATTATTTGTGACTGGTTTTTACCATCAATTTCTGTTGTAACAATTTTCTCATCTTCTTTGGCTTCCAAACCTACATACATGTTTGAAAAATTTTCTTCTCGATTATCATCACGTTTGATTGTCTCTCCTTTCAGCGTTGCAAATATGCTAGTTATTCTTTGCTGTCCATCAAGTACGAATTGCACATAATCACCTTTATTTGGTTCTGGCAAGTCTAGTCTACCAATATTTTTCACTGCGCGCAAACTTTCTTTTGTCTTCCACAAAATAAACGTTCCAATTGGATATCCTTTCACAACACTGTCAATCAACGCAGCTGATTTTTTAATATCCCAAACAAAGTCGCGCTGAAATTGAGGTATCTTTAGACTACCTGTTTCTATGCCATTCATTAAATTTGAAAATTGCTTGGATGTGGGTTCTGGAAGTTCCATTAGTTTTTTTGTTTTTAGTCCTTATATACTAGTTTGGAGATCACAATTTTTGTGTATTACATGAAAACGACTCTAGTAATTAGAATCCACTTTATCCATCAGTCTTCACTATTATGCCATACAGTTATGCTGTTGTGGGGGTTTTTTGCTAACTTGCACAAATCTTTTCTAAAGCATTCTGACTGTTCTGTTTTAATTGATGATGGTATTTGGTGTATGGTAGTGGAGACTGTTGACTCTAAACGGTTTAAATAGGCATCAAAAATGAGAAATCGTAATGATTACAGAGGCACAGCTTGCCAAAATGATAAAGGAGGCAAAAGAGGCAACCAAGGCCAGAAAGTTCAAGCAATCAATAGAGCTTATAATTAATTTTAAAGATATTGATGTTAAAAAGGGATTTGCGCTAAATGAGACAGTCCAGCTTCCAAAGACAAGTTCCCCTGCAACTGTTTGTGTTATGGCTACAGGTGATATGGGGCTAAAGGCCAAACAGGCAAATGCTGATGCAGTTGTTGGAACAGAAGATCTTGACAAGTTTGCAACAAACAAGAGAGAGTCTAGAAAATTCATCAACAAGTATGATTTTTTCCTAGCAGACACGCAGGTCATGCCGCTAGTGGGTAAGACACTTGGTCAGCTTTTAGGGCCTAGGGGAAAAATGCCTACACCGGTTCCATTTAATGCGCCAATAGAGTCATTTTTGGCTAGATTTAGATCATCAATCAAAGTCAGGACAAGGGCATCACTATCTATGTCGTGTAAGGTTGGAGACGAATCCATGACTGATGCTGACTTGGCAATAAATGCACATGCTGTACTAAGTGCAGTTGAGAAAAAGCTGCCCAATGGTGAGAAAAATATCAAGAGAGTAATGGTAAAGACTACGATGGGAAAGCCAGTAAAACAAGTACAGGAGGTCAAGAAGAAATTTGCATGAAAACCGAACTAGATACCCAAAAAGAAAGATGCAGATGTATCAGCAACTGCAGGAACTTCCTAAAAAATACAAAGTACTAGCACTTATCAAAATGAACAAGGTTCGTTCAACTCAGATACTCCCACTCCGCAAAGTTCTCAAGGATGATGTAGAGTTTGTAAGTATTAAGGATAAAGTGGCACAAAAGGCACTTGAGGAATTAGATGTTCCGGGTATTAAAGAAATGGCAGGAGATCTTACCGGTCAGTGTATGTTTATGTTTACAAACATGTCACCATTCAAACTCAATGTATTACTTGCAAAAAACAAAGTCATGATGGCAGCTAGGGGTGGTGATATTGCAAGCATGGATGTAGTCGTGACTGCAAAAAACACGGGAATTGCACCTGGTCCGATGCTGACTGAATTTAAGGAGGCTGGTATTCCTACAAAGATTGACCAAGGAACTATCTGGATTCAAAAGGATACTACACCTGTCAAGAAAGGCGAGGCAATTAATGAAAAACTTGCATCCATCTTGGGAAAGCTAGACATCAAACCAATAGAGGCTGGAATATCATTATACACTGCACTAGAAGATGGACTCAAATATTCTGCAAATGATCTTGAAGTTGATGTCGATAGTGTACGTAGTGAATTTGCACAAGCATACATGGAGGCAATCTCGCTTTCAATTGAGATAGCATATGTTACACCTGATAATATACTGCAGATTCTCAGCAAGGCTGCCCAGTCGGCACGCTCTGTATCTGTAGAGTCAGGATTCATGACTGATGAGACAAAAGAACAGATTCTACAAAAGGCAGACTCTCAGGCAAAGTCACTTGCAGATTCTGCAAAAGACTATACTCCAGCCTGACAGTATGATATATTCCAATATTGGAATGTATTTGTGACTAGATAATTTTCAATCTGTGGTGTTGTGCCTTTACAATATCGCACATCTATCTGCATAGTGGAATGATATCATATCCGATAAGTGAATAACCACATGTGTCAGGCTTTTAGAGTGGCAAATTCAGCACAATCTTGCCCATATGTGGTGTATGAGGGAGTATTTGTGACAAATTAACACGTTGAAAACCGAAACAGATCAATAGGGAATACTTAGCCATTCTATGGTGGTAAAGTCAAAAAACCCAGTAAAAACAGCCGGGCAAAGTATAACACATGCGTGCATTATGGGAAATAGTGCACAGAAAGATACGTGGCGCACTGAGATTACATGTTGGTGCAACAATCTCGGAAATATCCTTACATGTGTTACAACATGGTAGAAAACAAAATCTGATTGACTAGATGAGATTATAAAATATATCTAGCATAATGCCAGATTTTGGGGCTAAATCATGTGAACAAGTACCTATTTTTTAATATAAATTGTTCCTCAAATCGAGAAATTTCACTCCTTATGTTTAATATGATAATCCGAAATTGGTTTCCAAGCAATACCCCCATATTCTACTTGTTTGGCATCAATAAATTCCATCATGCTTTTATTTTTAACTATTAAATCAATTACCCATGAAAACGCCTGTCGAAACATACTCTCTGTTATTAATTTATTTTGTCGTAACGTGAATATCATTTCAACATCATTCAGGAAATTTTCTACATCTCTATGCGGTAATGTCTCTCCCTCTACCATCTTTATGTTCAAGATCTACAATAGCTTTGTTAGGGTCCTTGATCATTTCTATAATTTTTTTCCCACGTTTTGAATCATATATGCGATCATTTAATCTCATTATTATGTCAATTTCAGATACCTTTCGGTATCGGGTATTAGATTTAGAAGTCAATATGCTTGAAGCAATTATCGACAGACCTATCATTACTGCTATGAGCCCTGGTGAATTTAAAAAATCCATTATTTAACTACTGGACCGTGATTAATAACACTAAAGAATGATTGGTTCTTTTCCAAACTCGATGCTTTTGTTAATTCAATCTTCTGACCTCGATGTTCTTTCCCAAACTCGACGCTTTTGGTAAATTCTCATCATTACCAGCAGAGCCAATACGATCAGACACTCTAACATATCAAAACCCGTTCTGTTGGCACTGGGCAATTGGACTGTTTCAATGATAATCAAAGACAGACAATCTGAATATCCGAAAACCATCTATGTTAACCACCCTACGTAGTCAAGCCGACTACCGATGATTTACTTTTGATCCATGCCTAGTTATCTAATATGTGATTATAACTAACACTGGCAAGAGAAACATGACATCTTTTGATGCAGT
>JAPOPJ010000013.1 GCA_026712925.1 Nitrososphaerota archaeon | reverse complement strand
TTATTCAGCATACCACTATACCACTCTTTTAGTGGCCTCAGACCACTTCCGGGTAGCAATTCCTTAGATGTTATCCACAGCACCATCCCGCCTAAAGGAGTTTGGTCCAACTTTTCACATAGTTCTTGGAAATCTGGTTCTTTTCCAAAATTCATGTCTGTACCACCAAATTTGGTGATGGCAGGATTGGGCTTAATCTCTTCTCCCGGACATATAGTTGCATCTGAGACATTTTTTGCCAATTCGCCCACCCGAACACCAACCTGTACAGGTATTTTCTCACCATCACATTCCAGCCATATGTCAACATCATACTCTTTGCCATTGGGATTTGTGCCACGATGAATTGGCTCATTCTCCACGCCCAAAACCTTCAGTTTCCCTCCCTCATAGAGTTTTTTAGTCACAAAAGCTTGTGCAAAAAATCCAATTCTTGTCAGGTCATGTTTGGCTAAAACATCCATACCAGGTATGTAGTCAGGATTGGATACACCACTAGAATCGCTTTTGTTACTAACGCGTTGGACCCATTTTTTTAGCTCAAATGTTGGTATGGTTATTCTTTGTTCAAAGTCTGTTTTTATGGCAACGAGTCCCGAGTCTCTAAAGAATGCCCTTTCCATCCCAGGTAAATAACACTGAATTTCACTCCCAAGCATACTACACACCATAATCTTAAACCAGCGAAAACGGAATTTGATTTTCTCGTGCAATTCCTCCGCATTCACTCTATCATATATTTTTCTTGGCACATTACCCACAGTTGCATTAAACCAATCATCACTTTTTACGCAAATATGATCAAATAAAAAGAGCAGTTGAATCTTTGGGACATATTTCTCATACTCAGCAGTCTGCTTAGCATCTAGGTTGTACTTTTGTTGTATCTCATCTTTAATCTTGCAGGATTTGTCATGAATACGCATGATATCGGCACAATATTTAGAATTAGAGTGTTCATTCAACCAAGAGCTGGTTTCTTCTTCAAGTTTTTTGAACACAAGAAAGGTAAATTTATGGCATCTAACAGAAATTTCAGTAGATATGGCATCAAATCCCTTACCTTTCTCATCCATGAGATCTAACTCATACTCAAACCAAGTTCGCATGCCTTGATTCTTTACATGGAATCGTGTACCATTACACGATTTTATAATTACCTGTGGAACAAGAGGACTTATGAACACTCACCATGCATAATTGAGTTTAAGGAATGTTATTTTTAAGCATTCTCAAGAAAAAATTCTTAAAAAGTAAATTGTTGTTCTAAAATGATCTGGATCCCATAAAATAAGAACGATTTTTGCACGTTTTACCATACCATTTCTATCATTTATGTACCATTTCTCACTACTGCAAATTCTATAGGTGTATGATTGATGAGTGTATTCTCTCTAGTCAGTAAATGCTTTTGTCAATACTTTTTCTGCTTTCCGATAGTTGGTAAAGTCATGTGGCCAGATGTACTCTTTTGATCATACCGTGAAATGACTCTGTCCGTTTTGCTGAGGAATGTTTTTCCAGATGGATTAGTGTTTGCCAAGTGTCAGGACTTCACGTCTAAAGGTTTCTGTGTACTAGTTGCCATTATCCGTTCTCAGGAGAAGTTTGGGACAATCCGGCTTTCCTGGTATGGTATTTGTGATGGAATCTACTGCCATATGTATAGTGGCATTAGCATCAAAGATGTATGGCAACTTGCAGGTAAAGCAGTCCATCACATTAAAGGAATAGCACCATGTGTCATAACTACACCAGATGTATGTGATATCCATATCCCAGAGTCAGTTTGGGGCATCTGGTTTGATCTTGCTAGTACGAATTATCTCATTTTTTGTCTTTGTAGGCTTAGTCCAGCCAATTTTGTAGCATATTCTCTGTATTTTCTTGCGATTTACAGGGATGCCGGTCTCTCATGTTATCTGAGATACCATACATCTTGTTCCATATGTAGGTCTCTTGGTGCCTATCATACTAGTTCCACCACATCCTCATTTAGTGGAATATTGCGAGGCTTTGGTGTATAGTACCCATATATCTTGAGATTCCTACATATTTGAGGGATTTGGACAGGTTTAGTTGTTTATTTAGTTGCTTTGCGGCCTTTAATTTTCTTCCTCCAAATTTTAATACGTCAATGGATATGGCCTGCTCACCTAGTAATCTCTTAAGAGTGTCTATTCCTTGATGGGTTTAATTGTGTTATTTTTCCCACGATGACTCAAGATGAACTTGCCTGCATCCATAAATGCCGACCCACAAACATGAAATGTCTGGGGGTGGACGTTGTGTGTGTGGTATAGTTTGGCAGATATGCTAGTCTTGATTGATTCTGGTACGATATGCCCTTTTGTTCTGGTGTAAACTTGCTCTTTATCATGGTGTATGGCCTTCTTGATGGCTTTAAGATGTATGAATGCGATCGTTTCTATTCTAGCGGGGTCCTCGCCAATTATATCAGATAAACCAGAACACTTCATACCAGACAAATGATGACTTAATGATATAGTGCACCTTTTGGTATGTGGGAAGAGCATTAACAATGCCAGATGATTTGTTCTTTATATTATAGTTGGATATGATATATCCACCAGTCCTGAATTTTGATTTGCAGTGTTCTCTTGTGCAAGTTAATCCCCACATAAACGGGCTAGATGTTTGTCTGTTGTATGTAATAGATCAATAGTGTTTTGTTTGTTTCACGGATTTTCTTGGATTTACAACTTGTCACTTTTTTGTCACGAGTTTTGTGGTTTGTATTTCTTTTCATATATCTCTGAACAGACAGTTTGGGTGTGATGTAATTTTCAATATCGCCATCAAAATTCTTAGCAGTCCTTTTTACATATAATTAGTAAATGCTTTATACTAACGTGATTACTATTAATGTATGCAAGATGAAAATAATACTCGGGAAACAGTAGCAGGAAAAAAATATAATGATTCATTAGAAGAATGGCTGAATCAACATCTTGGTAAGATACCAAATCTAGAAACACTCTTGCACAACTTTAAGGATGCAAGGAACGGTCAGCGGCGTAACCCTGGTCATATTTTTCATGCAGAACTTGTCAGAGAGTTTTACGAGAACGACAATACTCTCAAAGTAACAGCAGTTGAATGCAAGAATATAGAACCAAATACAGATGTCGACATAAAGCTTAATGATGACATATACATTCAGGTCTGGCTTGGAAAAAAGCCTGCCGAATACACCTTGGAGCGAAATCTGACACAGGGAACTAATAAATCAGTGAACTGGGATGAATCTGAAAGACCAGTTCTAAAAAAATTAAAACAACTACCATCTAACACTGGTAAGTGCTTTGTACTAAATGGCGTTACTGGGATTAGTGGAATTATATCTCCAACCATACATGAGCTCTGCTCTGAGAGAAAATGTGTTATGGAAATAAGCTCAAATGGACACCATATCAACGTCTATGGCAAGTCTAATTTTAGATATAGTTATGAAGCACGCCAAATTGCCAAAGTATTGAAACGTCCCGTAAAATTCTTTCTTGGTGATTGGGATAATATGCAGGCTAATGGTAGAGATCCAATAGGCGAATCAGCCTATGGAATTAATGTACTTCAACAGAAATATGAAAGTCTTTGGCATATGAGTAAAGATGAACTTTTGCACTATATCAAGCGAAATCTCAAATATCTGGACCATAACAAGTTGGTAAATCAAACACTTTTTTACATACGCCATAAGGTGTACTGGGATATGTTATCAAGAGATATTGCTTCCCAAAAAAACAACTCATAACTTGGATATGATTGCAAATTTGATGTGCAGGTAAGATTAAGTTTTAAATCAGAATAAAACAAAAAAATTTTAATTAAAACACTACGTTAGGCAACTGTAATTACAATTAGTACAATATCAATCCTTGGGATTGTAGAATTTAGAACACAATTTTGTTGGGAAATTGATCCATACTGGTCCAAATAGGATGCTTGTAATTAAGATTGATATAGTACTGGCAGGCTTTTGACATTTTATTCAAAGCGTTACTAACCAAATGATGAATCGTTTTTGTATCATGAGTGATGATTCTCATCATGAATGATGAATCTTTTAGATATGTACAATCCCAAGGACTAGGTGTATGTTC
>JAPOPJ010000014.1 GCA_026712925.1 Nitrososphaerota archaeon | reverse complement strand
GGGTTTTGGTGGAGTAGAATCTTGTGGTGCCTCGTCGGGTAAAAGTTCAAGCTCTTGTGGGAGTTCTTCATCTGTGTCTTTTGGGAGTGAGCCTCTTGGACGGGGTTTTGGAGGAGGGGAATCTTTGGGTGTGGGTTTTGGTGGAGTAGCTTTTGGTGTGGGTTTTGGTTCTGGTGTGGGTTTTGGTAGAGGCTCATCATCCGTGGATGACTCTGATTCATCAGCAGATTTGTCCTCCAATTCCAAGAATGCCTGCTCCAACTCAGACTCATAACCTTGCAACTCTGGTACATCTCCGAGAAAATCCATTGTGACCTTGTTGCAGTCAATTCTGATGTATGGGTTACCGCTTAATCGAAATGTCTTGATTTTGTGGCCTTTTTTCCACGAAGTTGGTGTACCGTGGACCGTGACATAGTCTTTCCCACTTGCAATATCAGAAGAGATTAGAAGCCTGCCAACTGTCTCACCAGCACTTACGCCATTTCCCATATCCTTGTGCCGCCTTGCCCTAAATATCAGGTTATCAGGGTCGTAAACCACTTCAGAGATTAGATAATCAGCCCATTTTTCCATTACAAATGATACTGATTATTTTCTGGTAAATAAGGTATATGGGATTTAGGTTCTTCCCCAAATTCTGAGCTTTTGGCAAATCCCCGGCACGTACTGTAAGACCAAAATAATCAGATACTCTAACATATCAAAATCATGCCATAGACGCTAAACTACATGAATTGTTTCAAATTATCTATCACGCATAATATCAAAGACTCAGAGCAACAAAAATCTTGAATTTGTGGAAGAATCTAGCAGTATCTGCACCATATACAGACAGTAAGG
Source organism: Nitrososphaerota archaeon (assembly GCA_026712925.1). Classification (GTDB taxonomy): domain Archaea; phylum Thermoproteota; class Nitrososphaeria; order Nitrososphaerales; family Nitrosopumilaceae; genus JAPOPJ01. Next base: position 2,015 of record JAPOPJ010000014.1, on the reverse strand, counting down.
GATCAACCCGTACCAATATCTAATTGATTATATCAATTACAAAATCGACTACATCCCAATCTGCCGATGTAGCACGTCATAGCGGTCTGAAAAGACACGTTAAAACCACCCCATACCATCACATTTTGGCATCATATCCAGCATATGTAGATTCTCTATAATCAAAAAACGATAGTTCCCATATCGTGTGATGTGATTTGGCATCACCAATTCAAAGATGTGATTTTTTGAGATACGAACTGTCACCATGATACCTTAATTTGCCAGAGAGTCTCAGACACAATGGCGATAACCAGACATGCTAATTTCAGATAAGGCAACCATCCACGAATCCGCAGTGGTAGGAAAAGATACTAGAATAGAGCCTGGCGCGGTAATTTATGAAAATTGCAAAATAGGAAATGACTGTATAATTGGTGCAAACGCCGTACTCAGGCCAGGCACACACATAGGGAATAAAACTATCTTTGGTCCGTTGTCCATCTCACAGGGAGATGTCAATATTGGAAACAACACCACAATTTCACCACAGTCACATATAACAATGGGCATGTCAATAGGGAGTAGTGTGTTTATTGCACCCTGTGTTGTAACTGTAAACACACCTGAAATTACCAGTGCAGAACATGGCACATCCAAAAACAAATCCGTGGCGGTAACCATTCCGCCAAAAATAGAGGATTATGTCAGAATCGGGACAGGTGTAACAGTAATGCCCGGCATAGTAATAGGACACCATTCACTGATTGCCGCAAGATGCATACTGACAAAAGACGTACCACCACACTCTTTTGTAATCGGAGGCAAGGATCAAATTGGCCGCATTTCATGACAAATTAATCAACGACATCCACGTCCATCTAGGATGGTCCGACGGAATAAACAACTTTCTTGACCCAGACAAGCTAGACGGCTTTATCTCAAAAAACAATATTGACGAGGTAGCATTAATCCCATTTGAAAAAGACACAACCACATATAACCGAAAAATCATACAACTCTCAAAACAAAATAGTAAAATTCACGGCTTTTACTGGATACGCAAAGATCAGATCTCAGAGGATCTGAAAATTTTGGAGGAGTGTATAGGAGATGGTCTAATCGGGGTAAAATTCCACGGCACATATGAAAACCTGCCTGTTTCAGACGAGTCATACCTGCCTGTAATGCAGCTGTTAGATGAAAAACAAGCCATACTACTTGTCCACTGTGGACGATACAAAGACGGCTATGCTGAATCCAACACGTCATTCCTTCACGGCCTACAGGTGGCCAAAACATTTCCAAAAATCAAAGTTGTACTAGCACACATGGGTGGAAACGACACATCAATTACAAAACGTGCAGTTACAGCAGCAGTCGAGAACAGTAATGTGTATTTTGACACATCTGGCACTAGCACGCCATACAGGATAGAGCATGCAGTAAGCGTGCTTGGCACAGAGAGAATTTTGTTTGGTAGTGACTTTCCATGGTGCAGTTTTAAGGCAATGTACTACAATGTGAATGATTCATTATTAGATGAAAATACAAAACACGCCATACTACATGAGAACTTTGTAAAGTTATTGAGATCTGCCTAAACAATGCAAAAGACAGATTCTAATTGATGTCAGGTTCCACAAAATGATACGCCTGTACTGTATCATCTCAATTAACCCACCCCAATTGCATCTATTTGGTCATTATCAATATTGTACTTCTTGCCCATCACTTCATCTGTAAGAGCATCAATCCACATATCATTTACAATCCCATCAAAGTTTTTTCAAAAAAATCATCAGATAATCGTTCTAACTGGCTTAAATGATATTCAAGTGTAGGTGCTTGTTTCTTCACATTATTGATAACCAACCTAGCATAAGTTTCTTCCATGCCTAATTCCACAAGTTTGTTTCCAATTACCATGTGAGCGTATTTGGACATATAACTTCGAATTTTCAGCAATAATGGCATTAATTTTTGATAATGTTGTCAGGCCATTTGATCAGGATTGAGATGTGAAACAATTTTTG
>JAPOPJ010000015.1 GCA_026712925.1 Nitrososphaerota archaeon | reverse complement strand
TTTGAGTATTTTTGGATTGTTTGGCATCTTAAAACGTGCTTTGGTATGGATGTGGTCATTCTTACTGTATTTGGTATTATGGATATGATAAACTCTGACATCTTTTGGTTATCCAAGCTCAATCTGGGGAAGAATCGAGTTATCAAAAGCCTTGAATTTGTGCAAGAACCGACAAAAGAAAAGATCAAAGAAAAAGAATACTCCATCTTCAAGATTGTCTTTGAGAAAATTGAATGAAAGATATGATACAATAGTAAGGATTGTGAAGAGAAAGACAGAGAAAAGTTACAGTCCAAACAAAATCAAAGTAAGGATAAAACCACTTTTCCTCATCTGAGTAGATGCAATCTACATTCTTGAGAGTATTGGCAGGCTCTTTTTAGACACAAATAAAGAGGCAATTTTAATAAAAATCTGATAAAACATGAATGTTATATGGTGAAATAGTGGTTCCCACATACCCAAGTATATCATTCACAGATAATTTCACATTCAAATATGGCAAAGTCAATTGGTACAAAATCATTTTCTCTCTAGTTTAATCAAATTTAGCACTTCAAAAAATTGAGAGATGTAATTTTAAATCACGTACAAAAACAGACAAATCACCAACGATATATCCAATCTAGGCGTAGAATTTTAGAAGTACAGCATTACAATAAAGATGACTCAAATAGTTTGTGCTTTTAAATCCGTAAAAAAGTTAAATCGTTTAGTAGTATAACGAATCTATGCATACATGTGATTTTTGCGGATCTATATTCGGGGACAGAATATGCTACTTTTGCGAGAAAGGCTGTTGCACCAACTGCATGACAGATGACAGGACGCGCTGCAAAGAATGCTACATCTACAAACGAAGACTAGGATGGAAAAAGCTTTTCAAAAAGAACAAGGCCATACTGGTGTTTGTGGGATTTTTGTGGTTTTACGCAGTGTATCCAGGCCCATTCCTGCCCGGCCTTGATCCAGGATTCTACACCATTACGCTTGTAGCGGCAGTTCTTATAATAATCCCGGTCGGCCTTGCAATGTTTTTCTGGTCTCTAAATCCACCTACATCAGATGTCAGAAAGAGAAGGGACTGATAATACTAATAAATGGATTACCCATATAGCAAGCAATGGCATTATTTGGAGTATACGGGGAACACACAGTTGATAACTGTCCCCTAACCAACAAAGAAAGCAGGAAGGTAGTTCTAGACGGCAAGGCAATCTTTGATGACATATCAACACTACAAGAAAAGTACGAAATTAATCAAATAATAGGACAGTATCATTCAGCCCTAGAGCACACTTTTCTCTGGGTTGTGGATGCAAAAGATCCACACCTCATACAACAGGCAGCAATTGAAAGCGGCCTTGCACGATTCAACACTGTCAAGATTGTTCCACTGAGTAAATACTCTGATGTAGTGGCAAAATGTGAAAAAATAGAGTGTTAGGTCACGCTACATTATTTTTAATTTGTATTAGTCAAAATATTTTTGGCGTAATTGTATTTTTTCACTGTATATCTTGCCACATTCTCACACATCAAAAACCCAGTGCACACCATCTGCATTATTCCAAAAGTACAGATAGACAGATCTGAGTGTGCCGATATGAATGGGTAGATTTTACACCACATGTCTTGATTTGAGAATGTGTTCCAACGTGTAAATCTGAATAACAATATCTTGATGTAGTCCACTTGCATATACCAAACAATGTGTTAATGTCTTCAAAAACAATAGCAACAAATCTATGTTAATTATCACATAGTCACCATATCAGATACATTCAAGTCATAAAGTTATGGTATGCCCAATTTACTCAAACCACACACTATATGAAATGAGACAAATATTCAGAGACTCAGATTTATGAAAGGCCCATCATCATGGTGTATTCAGACACGATATAGTCTAGGTAGTTCTCGTTATACCTAGTTCTGCTAGTCCGACCATCATGGTGTATTCAGAGCCGGGTGCAGGGTTGACAACACTAGGGGCAGTCATGATGTATTCTATGTCAGGGTCACCATGAAGTGTGTAGCTAGTAGTTATCCAAGCAAATCCTGCATCTGCAAGCAAATCCACATGTGCAAGTACTGCAAAGTCAGATGGTACAAGGTCATTTACAGTTGCACGTCCCATTTCATCAGGGACTGGGTATGCTACAGGACCTGTTGTA
>JAPOPJ010000318.1 GCA_026712925.1 Nitrososphaerota archaeon | reverse complement strand
CCTATCAGATTGCTCAAGACAGGCTCATGACCAACCAACAGCACCGACGAGGCAGGCTTTAGTGCAGACAATTTCTTCATTATACTACTTACATCAGATTCAGGCTTTAACTCACTCCAGATGGCAACTGTCTTTCTCTTACTTTTCACATATACTAGTGCAATCTCAGCAGTCTGCCTTGCCCGCAGTAATGGACTAGACACTATACTGTCAAGTCTTACATCCAGTCTTTTGATTGCCTTTGCAATGCACTGCACCTCTTTTCTTCCAGCCTCAGTTAGGTTTCGTTTGGCATCACCACGGACTGAAACAGAGTGCTCTTCTGCTTTGCCGTGCCTTAAAATGTAAACATCCATGTATTAGAATAACATACGTTGTATTTGTTTGAGTCGGTATGATGTATGGCATTTATGGTATAGTATCCCCAGATATCATCACATTTACAGCCTCAAAAGAGCCTGCTACAGTATGTACTCTAGAAATGGTATTTTTCACACCAAACTTGCCAAGTTCATCAGCCGTAAATGGCCCTATTGCCACTACATAAAGTCCTTTCAACATTTCAACTATGATATCCTCTTCATAGTCTTTAGTCATTATCTCAAAAAAGCCACGCACTGATGAGGCACTTGTAAATATAATTCCATCAATCATTCCACTAGAGAATAATTCACGAAATTCATTCCACTGAGTCGTATCTCGAAACGCACAGACATCATAAAGGTGAATCTCTAACACATCAACTCCAATTTTATTTAACAGTTCCTTGAGAAATGGTGTTGATGCACCACTGCGGGGAATGATTGCCTTTTTACCCACAGCATTTAGCATGGTAAATGATTCACCAACCCCAACAGAAGAGAATGTCTTTTCAGGCATTACATTTACTCGAATCCCCTCAGATTCAAGTGCCTCCCCGGTCTTTGGGCCCACTGCTACTACTATAGTATTTGCAACTGCTAGTTGTAGTTCTGCATACCTTGATGATTTTCTTGCCACCTCAAAGAGTAATTTCACTGCCTTTGAGCTCATAAATACAGTATAATCTGGGATATACTCAGACATGGATTTTAAAAACTCTTCAACAATACTATCCCCCTTACTGACAAGCTCTATTGTAGGAAGTGGTAGTGGCCTTATTCCATTCTTCTCAGCAAGTTCTACAAACTCTTTTGCATCAGTTTTTGAGCGCGTTATTGCAACAGTCTTTGTATCTATCATTTCCACCCAATCACATCTGATAATTCAACTACTCTACCAATTATAATATTTGCAGGAGGCTCTATCTTTTCTTTCTTTACCAGTCTAGATATATTTGAGAGTTTTCCTGTAATCATTCTTTGTTTTGGTGTAGTTCCATTTTGAATTACTGCAACTGGTGTATTTTTGTCTAATCCCCCCTCAATTAACTGTCCTGCAATTATATCAATTCTTGATAGACCCATCATTACAACAATAGTATCTACTGATTTTGCGAGGAGTTTCCACTGTACAGATGGAGAGTTTTTTTCTGGATCCTCATGCCCGGTAACAAAGACCACTGATGAGGCGTATTTCCTATGAGTGAGTGGTATTCCAGAATATGTAGCAGAGCCTATACCAGAAGTTATACCGGGTACTATCTCGTATTTTATTTTATGATTTTTGAGAAATTCTGCTTCCTCGCCGCCACGTCCAAAAATTATAGGATCACCTCCCTTTAATCTCACTATACGCTTTTTGGATTTTGCCCACTCCACCATTAAATCATTAGTATTTTTTTGGTGAGTAGTGTCATCACCGACTGCGCGCCCGACATATACTTTCTTGGCAGTAGGTGAAATCATGGATAGAATCTTTTTGCTGACCAATCTATCATATAATACTACATCTGCATTTTGGAGTAGCTCTGCTGCTTTTAGTGTGATTAGTTTTGCATCACCAGGGCCTGCACCTACAAGATATACCTTGCCCATCATTGATTCCACTTCCTTATTTCCTCTCTCCAATTTAACGCAAGGTTATCAACACCACGTACTTTGAAGATTTGGCCAGCTACACTCCCCAATAATTCGGGGCTTGCTGTACTGCCCTCATTTTCTGCTTGTAATACCTCAGAACCATCAACTGAGAATGCAGATGTATTTAATGTTAAAAGTTTACCACTAGACTTTGCATATGCCCCTACAGGAAAGCGGCATCCTGAATCTATCATACGTGAAAATTCCCGCTCTGCCTCTACTTCGGCCCTAGAGTCTGAATCCTCTATTCTTTTGAGCATAGATATTGTTTCAGAGTCAGAACTACGCGCAACTATTGCTAATGCACCCTGTCCGGGAGAAGGTACAAACTTATCAAGTGGTAATATAGTATGTGGGACACTAATGCCAAGTCTGGTAATTCCAGCTGAGGCCAAGACTATTCCATCATAGTCTGATCCCACTTTATCTATTCTAGTTTCAATGTTTCCGCGGATTGGTTTTACCACAACATCTGGTCTCATAATCCTTATCTGAACTGCTCGTCTCAGACTGCTTGTTCCCACAGTAGCATTTTGTGGCAAGTCCTTCAAAGATAGACCCTTTTTAGTTATGAGTATATCATTGGCAGGTCCACGCTTTGGAACACATGCCAAAGTCAGATCATCAGGTAGTATGGATGGTACATCCTTTAGACTATGTACTGCAAAGTCCACCTTACCTTCAGAGACTGCCCTGTCTATTTCCTTTTCAAATATCCCCTTTTGGTCCATTGCAAATAGAGGGCGCGAATCAGTATCACCCTTGGTAGATATTGAAATTATATCAAAAGAGTTGCTCGGATTTACCTGTGTTAATTCTTTTATGACAAGATTCGTCTGGGCAATGGATAGGCGGCTTCCCCGCGCGCCTATCAAATATTTCAATCCTTTACCTCCCTTAATGCCGCACTATACGAGTCTAGTATTATACCTAGGTCATCTCGTTGAATAGCATTAGATAAGAATACGACTTCAAACTGAGAGGGTGCAATAAAGACACCATTTCGTATTAGCCCAGAAAATAGTTTTTTGAATTTTTTAGTATCTGCATTCATACAAGTATCATAATTTGTAACAGGCTTTGCTGAGAAAAATATCTGTAACATTGAGGAAAAAGAATTGACACTGTGAGCAATGCCATAGTCTGTTGCAATATCTCCAATCCCATTTGAAAGTATGGTGCTATACTTTTCAAGTTTTGGGTATAGTTTGGTTTTTAATCTATTCATGGTTTTAACTGATGCCAATGCCGCACATACTGATATTGGATTTCCCGCAAATGTGCTTGCCTGATATACCATACCGCCAGGTGCTAGTTGCTCCATGATGTGTTTTTTACCCCCTACGGCGGCAATTGCAAACCCATTTCCCAGCGCTTTTGCAAGTGTAGTTATATCAGGTTGTACTCCAAAGTGTTCCTGCGCTCCACCAGGAGATACTCTAAAACCAGTTACCACTTCATCAAATATCAGCAGAACATTATGCTGTTTTGTGATTTTTCGCAGATGTTTTAAAAAATTCTTTTCAGGAGTTATTAGCCCCATGTTTGCCATGACTGGTTCTACAATCACACATGCAATATCATCACTTTTGGCAAGCACATCCTCTATATCTTTAAAATCATTATACTTTGCAACTAACGTCTGTTTTGAGACCGCATCTAGACCACCTTTAGAAACTGAGATTCCATGATGTGCAGATCCCGAGCCGGCTTTTACCAGAACAGAGTCATGTGCACCATGATAACATCCCTCAAATTTTACTATCTTGCGTTTTCCAGTAAATCCCCGGGCCAGTCGTATAGCAGTCATGGTAGCCTCGCCACCTGAATTTACCAATCTCACCATATCAATGGAAGGAAAGTTTCCCTTGATCATATCTGAGAGTTCAACTTCTTGCTCTGTAGGGGTACAATATAATGTTCCAATATTTAGCTGTTTAGAGACAGCAGATATTATCTCTCTGCGCCTATGCCCCAAAAGCAAAGCACCATATCCATTACACAAATCAATGAATTTCTTCCCATCAACATCCCAAATATGGCTCCCGTTAGAACGCTTTACAAAAAACGGGTACGGCTCAAAGTGACGTACCGGACTATTCACACCAGAAGGTATTACTCGTTTTGCATGCTCAAATAATTTTTTTGACTTTGGCAATATTGTGTGTGTTATTTTGTCATTATTATTCTTACATTTTACGTCTTGACATAATGACAAAAATTACAGCAGGAATTATAGAACCCAGAAACGGTGCAGTCCAGTACAGCCATAAATCATCATAAACCCCTACAAGTATTGCAGGTGCAAGGGAGCGCATTGGATTCATAGAAGCGCCAGATATGGAAGCAAAAAACAGCACATCTAGAGCAACCACTCCACCTATTACTATTCCAGATATGAGTGCATTTTTCTTAAGAGATATCACTATCAATATTGCGCCCATCAGAAAAATGGTAGCAAGCATCTCAGTTAGAAATATCGTAGGTACAGAATATTTGAGATTTGGCAGATTCATTCCAAGTAGAGAATAATTTCCAATCACATATTTGACAAATATACTCCCAGATATGGCCCCTATTGCCTGCGCTGTAAGGTATAGTGGAATTAGTCCTATTTTTAGATGACCTGACACTGCAAATCCAACTGTAACAGCAGGATTGAAATGCGCCATAGAATATCTACCAAACACAAGCACTAGAAAAGCTAGTCCAGCAAAATGCATCATAGATATGAAACCCAAACCAAGTGAATTACCTAGAGAACCATCATACACTATTGAACCTGTTGCCGCCACTACAAGTCCAAAGGTTCCTAACAATTCTGCAACAAATATGCTGATTTTTGAGTTCATGTCATCTCCTAGTGCAGGCAGATTTTACTGACTGCAACTTTGCATACGGGTATGATTCGGATTCATCCAGAGTATTCGCATCATTCATACTATGAAAATCAACACACCTATGAAATATTACCATACATGTCATCATGCCACTACCTGATAATATCCTAAAGACACTACCCACATCCACATATCTCGGAGCATCCGGCCTGCATTCCATGATACAATCCAGAATACAATCACTTCCAAGTGCACTGCCACCGCCACGGATATGATTTGAGAAATTGACAATACAGCATATTCCACACATTATCCAGACACATTATAACACAGAAACATTTTCTCATGTAAGAAATCAGCAACACCACCACCATAAAATTCATGACAGTGTTTTGAAATTACAGTCATTATCATTTTAGCAACAAATTCAATCCATGTTGAATCATATAGGAATCATACCACAAAGTATTCTCAGAATTTAGATATGAACAGAATCTGCCCGATATAGCCGTGAATGTCATGTATGAGTGCAAATGCTAAAATGGCTTGTTTACCTCCCTTGTAAAGACATAGCTTGCAAGTGCTACCATTACAAGCACAAACACAGAAACTACCACCACACTCAGCAGTACAGATACTCCTCCCTCTGGTGTACCAGTCATCATTTCACGCACAAGTAAAACAGTATACGTTACAGGATTGAATTTTGCCGCAGTAGCAAGCCAGTCTGGAAGTAGTTCTAGAGGGAAGAGTGCCGGGCTCAGCATGAATAGCGGCATTCCAAGAAAATTTATCACGCCCCAAAAAGTTTCCTGGGACTTTGCAGTTGCTGCCACCATGACAGATATTCCAGAGAATCCCAGTGAGAATAATATCACTATTCCCATTATAGGCAACACCATCAGTGGGTTTGGAAGACTTACCCCTATTGCAAGTGCAATACCAAGAATCAAACTAGCCTGGAGTGCAGCAATTAACGAGATTGCAGACATTTTTCCAAGCGCTATTGATGCACGAGATATCGGAGATGTAAGGGCTTTATTCATGAAGCCATAACGCCTATCCCACAACGTATTGACACCACCAAAAATACTTGTAAATATCGCAGTGAGTATGATTACTCCCGGTGCCATAAATTCTATATACTGACCATCAAAGCCGACAGACTGTATTAGAGGCTGCGTCCCTGCAAATGTATTCCCAATTACGATAATCCATATGGCAGGCTGTATGAGTCGTATTAGAACGCCACTACGTGATTTTTTGTATCTTTTAATTTCACGCCAAAATATGGTATACGTGTCATGTATGGGGCCGCTCATAATATGGACCTCTTTGCTTTTGGTCGGTTTGGTTTTCCGCTGTCGTTTCTGTCATCACTGATTTCACGGCCAGTATATGAAATGAATACATCATCTAGTGTGGGCTGTGTCATTGTAATGGAGTTGATTTTGATTCCTGCGTGGGAAAAAATTTCCAAAATCTTTGGCATTGCATCTGCCCCGTTTGATGCAAATATGACCAACTTGTTTGCAGTATGATTAATGTTTGTTACTTGTGGGATTTTTTCCACATTTGTCAAATGTTCACCAGGACTCTCATCAATACTCATGGTAATAACATCACTTCCCATTTCACTCTTCATCTTTTGAGGCGAGTCCATTGCCTGAATTGTACCATTATTAATTATGGCAACCCTATCACATAGCTTGTCTGCTTCTTCCATATAGTGTGTTGAAAGGAATAAAGACATGCCAAACTCATCATGGATTTTTTTGATATACTCCCATATCTTTTTCCTAGTCTGAATATCCAGACCCACTGTAGGCTCATCTAAGAATAATACTTCAGGCCTATGAAGTAATCCTCCAGCTATATCAAGGCGCTTGCGCATCCCTCCAGAATATGTCACAACCGGCTCGTTTTGTTTCTCTTCTAGTTCAATGAGTCCGAGGATATCATCAATTCTAGAGTTGATCTGATTTTTTGGTATGTGGCTTAACCTTGCATGCAAAATCAGATTTTCCCGTCCGGTAAGATACTCATCTACAACCGTATCCTGCTGCACATATCCTATCTTTTGCCGGACCTTCTTTGGATGCAACATGACATCATATCCAGAAACTAGTGCGTGGCCAGATGTGGGCTTTAGCAATGTGGTTAGTATCATCATCATGGTACTTTTGCCTGCACCATTAGGGCCCAGAAAGCCAAATATCTCCCCAGAGTCAACTGTAAAGGACATATCATCTACGGCCTTTACACCGTCAAAATGCTTTGAGAGAGATCTTGCCTCTATAGAGTACAATGATGTGATCGCCTAACTCAATTATAAATTGCTAAGTTTTCTGGTTTTTCCTCAAACTCGATGCTTTTGTTGATTTGATCCTGACCTAGACATATTCATCACAGATGATGAATTTAAGATATATTGGATTTGGTAATTTCAAATTGGTTTTGTTATATAGCAGTATATGGTCACTTTTGTGGTATTTGTTCACTCTTGCTGTGTGTAGTGTCATGAATACGATGAATGTCTTGACAACTTTTATCCATCCAAGCGCCGAATTTGGAAAAGAAGCAATTTCCAGAGAAAATGTGAAATAAATTTAAAGGACATTTTAAAACCTAACACATGAGAGGACTCTGTCAAAAGTGCTTTTCATCAAACGTAGAAATTACGATTCAGGATGGTACTCCCATATGCGCATCATGTAAGGCCAAAATGCCTACTCGAGATTCTTAAATTCGGACTTTGTGATTCTTAAAATGACCTTATCGCCCACACCCCAAATCTCTGATTTTGAGAGTATTTTGGTGTGAATCAGGCCATCACGTATCTCAATTGACTCAATTTCGCTTGTTTCAGGGTTTCGGTGAATCCGTTTTACCTTGCCTAGCTTGTGGCCATCAATATCCACTACATGTATTCCAAGCCTTATCGGAGGCCTGCTAAGTAGTAGTGTCTCATCAGAGAACTTGTCAATATAGTCCTCAGACAGGAAATAGTCCTTGTGAAATGCTTGGTGTATGGTAACTCCAGATACTACGAGTGTCTCTTGGTTGATATGTATGTGCTTTACCTTGCCATACCGTATCCCCTCTCTATCAACTACTTTTTTGCCTGTAAAGTCGTCTGCAGGAGTCAAATTGTCTGGCATTCCGTCGAGTTTGGCTGACATAATTATTAATGGAGAGGTTTGTTTATGATACCAATTATCAGAATTTTCTATCAACGGGGTTAAATAAATCCGATTCATTTGTGCCTATTTTTGTGATATGTGCTTCAAAAATTACCACTTTGGCATGAATTGAGAGGTTTTAGCCTAGCACATATGATGGAATGATTGAGCACAAATGCCAGTCACTTTATGAATCTGAATAGTTACTATTTTTTTATCGTTCTGCATTAAATGATTAAATTATCTTCCAGAAAACATACCACATGAATGATAATGAATACTTTAGAGCCACTCTAATTACCATAGGAAGAAAGACTTCAAGAAATCATTCAGTAATGCTGCGGGCAGTCAAATATAACGGAAAGATTTACTTTTCAAGGCATAGACCGGATTCAGATTGGTTTAAAAATTCACTTGCAAACCCAGAGGTAACAGTCAAGTATGATGGTATGACATTATCAGGAATTGCAAAGCCTGTAAAAGATTTGGAATTAAACCAAAAGATTTCGCACCTAAAATATCCTGGAGAAGATAGAGCAAACGAGCAAAGAGTTGCAATAGAAATAACACCATGCAAATCATGAACTGAATTATAATGAAATGAATTGTAATACAATAGATCTACAAGATTTCATATAAGAAACTAGAAATCCAAACTAAAATCATTAAATTATACTATGTGGATTATGGTACTCAATCCCCTTCGGTCAAATTCTACATCACCATCAATCTCGCTGACTGTAACGGTAAATGATATGACATCACGCTGCTGTGCTTTTTCTGCATGCAAAACAAGATGAACATCCATAAAGTCAAATATGTCAGTAGGCAGGCCATCCTCTTCAATATATGCACCACATGTGGATTCTATGCGGAATCTGTCATTTTTAAAATGGAATCCCAGCTTCATCTTTCTTCCATTTTTTCCGCGCGCCTTTACGCTTATGTCAATTATTCCAGGTTTAGCCTCAGTATAGCTTGATTTGCCATTTACAAATACACCCACCTCTAGAGGCTTTCCAGCAGTGGATTCGGCCATCTTTTGTATTCCATCATTCATCACTACATCTACTGCCTTGATTGTCTGGGCAGTCTTGGCAATCCAATCATTGGTCCTTTGAATTGTTGCCTTTATTCCAGCACGCCTCTTGTGGTCCTCATCTTTTGGGAGTTTGTAATAGTCAACCCATGCCTCATAATCATGAGAGATATCCTCGATAAAGTCCATACATGTTCTTTTGTACTCTATTACATTATCAGTCCTCTCGGATGCATCATCAGTACGCATTCCATCATAGTCCATCGGAAGTGCCATGAATCATATCATATAGTATCATTAAAAAACTAATCTTGCAGGGCTAAACCAATAATTATAACTAGAATCCACATCGTAAAGATATGATGTTCTCCAAAATAACACAAGACCTCAGAAATCAGCTAGAAAAGGATTTGGCTCAGATACGCTTCCTGCTCAAAAAGAGTCCTGCCATGGGATACAATAGAATTGTAGAGATTGGTAAAGAGGTGGGGAAAAAATACGGCATTAAACTAGTAGTGAATTTTCCAAAAGAAGGCAGAATAGAAGAATTTGACATGTATGGAAAAAGAGACCTCAGCCTCATCATAGACTATGACAAAAAAAGATTCCCAATAGATAGAAATGTAATCAAGGAAAAGGCTTTGGAACTTTTAGGAGATGTCCAAGTCTCAGATGCATACATGTATGAGAATAAGGAAGGTGTAAGGGTATATACAAATGACTGGAAGATTGACATATTGCCACATTCTGTACATATTTGGACTGAATTTACTGACAGTGTAACAGAGTTTTGCGACTGGCTACTAGAAAACGCATATGAAATGAAAAATAAATCAAATGGACTCTAGTCGCTCAAGTAATCCGTGTGCTTCATAGTTTTCAGGCTCTAGCTTTAGAATTTTCCTGCAACAGTCTATTGCCTCTGTTTTTTGCTGCATTGCAAGGTGTGCATTTGTCTTTAGTGTAAGGGCTTCCACATCATCAGGGTCTAGGGATAGTGCCTTTTCAAAATAGGGTAGCGCCTTTTCAGAGTCATCTACTATAAAGTAAATACTCCCCATGATAAACATAAAGTTAGAATCATTAGTAAAATCTGGCTCTATCTTGTGGCCATAATATAGTGCATCTACATATTCACCATCCTTGACGAGTTTTTTAAGACGGCGCTTTGGGTACTTGAATAGTCCTACCATCTCACATCACGATATATTGGATTTGCCACATCTGCAACCTGCTCAATTTCCCGAATCAGGGATTTGTATGATTCCCAGTTGAATTAGGAATTGTATTCCCTGAATGAAAGAATCATCATCAATAGAGCCATCAGCCCACCAGCCTGCATTCATCTTTATCCATGATGGTATTCCACTTGACTCACCAGATGTATCTTGGGCAGTTGCCGGGACTTTGATAATTCCCTCCTGTATCAGAAAT
>JAPOPJ010000219.1 GCA_026712925.1 Nitrososphaerota archaeon | reverse complement strand
TTTTTTCTTGCCCGAGTATGATGCTTTTCTTTCATCCTTGTTCTGAGATCGTTCCTTAGAAACCTCTGTCCCATCAGGTAATAGTGTACTTTTGGGAACCAATTTTTCAAATTCTTTTTTGGTTTTTATTGATTTTATTATACCGGTCATCTGTTTAGCAGTAGGCAGAATTTCTTCTACTAGTGGTTTTGCAAATTTCAGATATCTAGATACTGTTGACTGATCTACATCAAACCACACTCCTAGTTTTGCCTGTTGCTCATTTGACCTAGACTCTATTAGGCCAAGCAGGATACAGATTCTTTATCTAACATGCAACGGTTTCCGGGATTTTCATTTTGATCTTCTGAGAATAGTGGCAGATTGGGTACTTTTTTTAACTCTACCAGAAACCTATCATACAGATAATCAAACATGTCACGATCATAAGATGTCATGGTGGTAAGACGCTTGTCGTCATGCAGTATTGCGTGTATCATCTACCTGCTGTGGAGTTGTACTGGGCTTATACCGTAACGATTACTCATGTCAGTAACATTCCACAGTGTATCTTCGCAGTTTTGGTTGTTCTGCAACTCAACAATTGTCTTTTGCAACATGCCAATTTTCTTTTGCATCATGTCCTTCTCTGTTTGAGATATCTTATTCTTCTTTTGTAGTGCGTCAGTCTCTTTTTGTTGTGCATTATTCTTTTTTTGTAACCTAAGCATGGCCTGTTTTGCAACTTTCATCATATTTGCCGTCGATCAAGGCTGCTCTAAACGTTTCGGTGCAATTGGAAAAATCGATAATGCATAAGGTCTATTATATGTTTAATATCAGATTGCTTCAACACCACCAACGGCGTGGTCATAATACACAATAGTGCAGACTGGATAATGAGCACTTAAATACAAACACCTTGAATCAAAACTTGTGACCTCAATAAAAGAAATGATAGATATTAACAAGCTTGAGCAAGAATTTTCTGAAAATCTTGAGTTACTATACCAGAAAAACACACCATTTGAACAGCGATTCGTATTGGAGAAATTTGAAAGAAATCTTTCTGATTTACAATTCTTGTTAAAAGAACAGAAAGAGGATTTGATGAGTGTTAAAAATTCTAATATATTTAATTTTCACATAGCTGTCCGTACTTCGGACATAATTCTGGAAAAAACAATACCCAGATTTAAAAGCAAATCTAAACACATATTGACATCACCACCAGAAACCATAGATAATTGTAGG
Source organism: Nitrososphaerota archaeon (assembly GCA_026712925.1). Classification (GTDB taxonomy): domain Archaea; phylum Thermoproteota; class Nitrososphaeria; order Nitrososphaerales; family Nitrosopumilaceae; genus JAPOPJ01. The sequence continues at coordinate 3,727 of JAPOPJ010000219.1, read as the reverse complement.
TCCTTTTTTGATAAATTTCATGAAATGCTTAATCTAATAATAGATAATCTTCGCACCACAGCCAAACAGTCCTTCACCGAGGAAGACAAACAAATAATATCAAAAAATAAGATGAGTCTAATTAAGATTGCATATGATATGAAAATAAATAAATCTATAATATTTGAACCACCAGATAACATAGACGAAGCATTACGTCAGCGTAACATGTTATTAAAAAGTTTAGAAAAGGTTAGTTAGGTTTTAAATAAAAATGAAGTATATAGTATTTGACACGAATATAATTCTATCAGCTAGCATTAATGTTTACTATAAAAGGAAACATATTCAACATGAGTTTAATGATGAATCAACTGAACTATTTGAACTAATCAAAGATTATAAAAAAACTGTAAAAGGCATATTATTAGAAAAAGTATATTCCGAATGTGATAGTACTCTTATGAGTGCAGTAAAGGATGCATATAAAAAGGCAGGAGGAGATATGTCAATATTTAAAGAGATTAATCATGATGATGCCACAAATCTTGGCTTGCAAGTTATATTTAAAATGATAGAGTTGATTGGATTACTAGAATTGTATACAGGGTCAACAGACTATGAAAACCAATACAATAAAAATCTTAACAAAGTAAAAGACATGTCAAAAAAACTAATACAAGAATGTAAAGAACAAAGGCAACTAGCACCAGATCTTGTACCAGATCAACTTGATAAATTTGTAGATAATTATCCACATGATGCAGATGAGATAATTCTTGCACAGAGTATTACTTTTAAAAACTCACTCTACGGTAAACCTTGTGTTTTTCTTGCCTCCAAAGACATGAAATTTTTTTCGCCACGCGGAAATTCCAAAACTGTAACTAAACGTATTTATAAAAAATTTGGAATACAATGTGATCATCCTAGAGAAATTATTAAAATTATAAAAAATACTGCTTAAAAAGCAAACCGCAAAATCATGTAACAGTTTGGATTCAGAAGATGTCAATTATGATTTGTGCTCAAAGTCATTTAATTATTCACATTTCAGAGGAAGTATATTTTGCATTGAATGTTTGTATCTGTTCACATTCCTAGATAGTTTATGCATGGTTGAATGATACATGTTGATTTTGTGTTTGTATGATTATGGATGTGAATAGTTACGAATGTTTTATAGGTAAAATATGTTTACCTAGTTTATTGCACAGAAATATTAAAACAATCCCAGTATAACTTGCTAATTAAAACTTTGTAAAAAATGCCAATATAACATTGCAACTAGACCATTTCCCTGACAAATAATATAATCAGGCAATATCTGAAAATGCACAAATCATGTTAATGTAGAAACAATGGTAATCAAAAACAAGAAATGAAATGACATTCACACCTTGAGGCAAAATACAATCTCATCCATATCCATAACAAGTTGATAAATAGAAGTATTTGCATACTCAAAAATCATACCCAGCACTACAAACCACACATATACGACACATACGGCCAAGATAAAACCAAATGCCTACCACCATGGTAATTCCATTTTTAGGCATATATTGTACAAGTGTGAGTTTTTTCCTGCCTAGGCAGTACTAAACCTGATCACATACACCAAACATGGTACAAATTGTGGCCTAATTTGGTATAATACTTTAAAGCAAAACCTGCAAAATATAGTCATGTCTGAAGTCACATTTGCAGTGGCAGCACTTGCAGGCCTGGGATCATTTTTAGCACCATGCATACTCCCAATGATACCGGCATTTCTTGCATACATTTCTGGCACTACACTTAGTGAATTAAACCAAAAAAATGGTTCAAAGACAGTAACAATTAACAGGGCAAACATCATACTAAACTCGATATTTTTTGTACTAGGATTCTCAGTTGTATTTTCAGTTATAGGTGTGCTTATCAATGGGTTGTATTCTAGTGGAGCATACGATATTATTGAAGGGTTCAGCCAAGTAGGTGGCATCATTATAGTAGGCTTTGGGGTATTTTTGCTACTCTCTACAAAGATAAACAAACTAAATGTAGAAAAGAAAATCTTTCCAAAGAGTACAAAATCTAGTTATCCAATGTCATTTGTGTTTGGTCTAGCATTTGCTGCTGGCTGGACTCCATGTGTAGGCCCTATTCTAGGAACAATTCTAACACTTGCCACAACTACACCATCTATTGCATTTAACTTGCTTTTAGTATATTCACTTGGGCTTGGGATTCCATTCATACTGATGGGTATATTTTACTCATCTGCAACTCGACTCATTAGAGCAATGAGTAAACATCTAAAGTATTATAATGTAATACTTGGTGCATTCATAATAATATTAGGTGTGCTAGTATTTACAAACCAGCTTGCCTACATTGCAAACTTTCCGCTACTAAATGAACTGGTGTTATTAGGGTGATATGATGAAGTCAGAGTTTAAAACTGCCATAGTCTTTGCTGTTATTATTGTAGCTGCAATTGGCATGATTACAGTAGTACTTTCCGCAATAGACGAATCACAAAGTAGTATCATGGCAGGAAATATGCAAGATGGTCAAATTGACAAGTCAAAATTTAAAACTGCTCCAGACTTGGTAGGAATTGCACATCATATCAACATCACTCCAGAGGAATTAGCAGCAAAAATGGAAGGTAAGGTGATATTATATGATATTTGGACGTATAGCTGCATAAATTGCATCAGAACTCTACCACACATTACTGCCTGGGATGACAAATATGCCGATGAGGGTTTGTTAATAATTGGCATACATTCACCAGAGTTTGAGTTTGAAAAAGAAATTACAAATGTACAAACAGCAGTAGACAAACATGGTATTGCATATCCAGTAGTGATGGATAATGACATGGAGACATGGAAAGCCTTTGAGAATAGATACTGGCCAAGAAAGTACATTGCAGACCATGAGGGATATATCAGGTATGATCATATCGGAGAAGGTGCATACAAAGAAACTGAAATGATAATACAAAAATTACTACAAGAAAGGGCAGCCGCACTAGGCGTACAGGCAGCATCTGCTGTACCACTAGTAGATATTGATGAATTTGAGCATACTAGTTTTAGAACACCAGAACTTTACTTTGGATACAAGTTTGCATTTGGAAGAAGTCAGCTTGGAAGCAGTGAGGGGTTTAGTCCCGGAAATGTAGTATCATATATGGAGCCAAAGGATGTAGAGATGCACAAGTTTTACCCTATTGGTACATGGAAAAACACACCAGACAATATGAAACTAGAATCAGATGATGGTGTAATCAAGTTGAGGTATAGTGCAAAGCAGGTAAACATTGTAACAGGGAATAACGCAGATATAGAAATACTCCTTGATGGTAAACCATTACCAGCAGAGTATGCCGGAAGTGATGTTACAAATGGCATGCTAACAGTAAATGAGCCCGGACTATACAACATCATTGATAGAGACTCGGCATCCTCACACTTGCTAGAATTAAACATAAAAGGCAAGGGCTTTGAAATGTTTACATTCACGTTTGGCTAAATAATACTGCCAGACATACCACAGGATGCATTTCATGACACATTTCAAGATATGTTTCATGATGTATTTCAAGACACATCACAAGACATACTATAAGAAATGCTAAAAGATGTGTTGTATGGCAGAGTATGTCACATAATTTTGTTTTCAGGTATAGGAAACATCCCTGTAAATATACTCTCAGGTAGGGTCAGATAACAGATTTAGCCTACCTGTCACA
>JAPOPJ010000029.1 GCA_026712925.1 Nitrososphaerota archaeon | reverse complement strand
TAGGGTCTATATTTTGTCTCTGTTCAGGTTCCAAGATGGTTTGTACTCTATCCATTTCATCTAATAATTGGTTTGACAATCAGTATGTTTTATCATTGCTTTTATAAAAGTCTGTTATAAATCGAATCTTCCCCAAATTCGGAGCTTGGATGGTCAAAAGATGCCCAGAGTTTACTGGATCCATAGTACCAAACGAAACAAGGATGACTAGTTACTACTACGCATCAAAACCCATTTTGAAGGTGCCAAAGAATCCAAAATGCATCGAATTTGTCATAAAAGACGGACGTATCTAGGTCAAGGGCTCAAAATAGCAAAAGCTCCGAATTTGGTCAAGAACCCACCGTACAATCAGTTTAAATAACAAATCTAAAAAGCTCACACATGGGTGAACATATTTGGCACGTCTTGTCCCAAAATAGTACCACTAGATTTGTCTGAAGACCAATTCCAGATATATAGTAAAATCTCTAAAAACTATTCACATTCCTTCCTGTTTGAATCCCTCACTGGCCCAGAAGAGATCTCAGAGACATCAGTTATGGGATTTGACCCAAAGGTTATCCTCAAGGGATATGCAGATCATGTAGAAATTACCAAGGATAATACTACAACATCCATTCAAACTGACAAGCCATTTGAGGAAATAAAAAAACTCCTAAGATGTACTAGTGATCTGAGTTACAGATACTTGGGAGGTGCAGTAGGCATTGTAAACTATGATGGTGTGAGGTTTGTGGAGAATATTCCAGACAGACATGAAACTCCACAACCACTATTAGAATTTGGCATATATGATGACGGAATAATGTATGACAATATTAGAAAAAAACTCTTCTATTTCTATTATGATGTGAATAGATTCGATGAGCTAAAAATGGATAGTGATGCCATAAATGATATCCACATAAACAAAATGACCCCCAACATGAATGAAGATAAGTTTTCACAGATAGTCAATGATGCAAAAAAATACATTCATGCAGGAGACATATTTCAAGTTGTATTATCAAGAAAATTTTCCTTTGAAGCAACCGGCGATAGCCTTGCAATATACAAGACACTGCGAAAACTCAATCCATCACCCTACATGTACCACCTAAAACAAGGTAGTAAAATAGCAATTGGCGCGTCACCAGAAATGCTAGTCAGAATTACAGGAAATAAAGTAGAGACATTTCCCATAGCAGGTACTAAAAGCATAACATCTGATGAAGAAAAAAACAAACAGCTTGCAGAAGAACTACTTAATGATGAAAAAGAGATTGCCGAGCATACAATGCTAGTTGACTTGGGTAGAAACGACATCGGCCGTGTCTGCAAATATGGAACCGTACATCCCATATCTCTTATGAAAATAAAGAGATTCAGTCACGTTCAGCACATTGTAACACACATCACTGGGAGTTTGGACAAACATGACATGTTTGATGCATTTAATGCTGTATTTCCAGCAGGTACTGTCTCTGGTGCTCCAAAAGTTAGAGCAATGGAGATAATTGATGAGTTAGAACCAGAATCAAGAGGCCCGTATGCTGGTGCAATTGGGTATTTTTCATATAATGGTTGCTGTGACTTTGCAATAGCAATCAGGAGTATATTTCTTGATGGAGATATGGGGTTTGTGCAGTCTGGTGCAGGTATAGTATCTGATTCCATCCCCAAAAATGAGTTCAAGGAGACAGAGCACAAAGCAGGAGCCATGCTACAGGCACTTGAGGAGACATCAGTATGAGGTTTTTGATCATCGACAACTATGACTCTTTTGTGTATAATATCGCACAATACCTTGGCGAGCTAGGCGTGAAATCAGATGTCATCCGCAATGATAAAATCACAATTGAACAAATAAGAAAAGCAGACTATGATGGCATTATAATATCACCTGGCCCTGGAACTCCAGATGAGAAAAGGTACTTTGGCATATGTAGTGATGTGATTTGCAAATTAGGTCCAAGCACGCCAATTCTTG
>JAPOPJ010000148.1 GCA_026712925.1 Nitrososphaerota archaeon | reverse complement strand
GCTAGCATTGCAAAGTTTTCCATCCCCCAGGTTTCAGGAATCCAAATAGTATCAGTATCAGGGTATGGTATGATTTTAGCACACTCTAGTATTTCATTAACTGTCAATAAAGAGCCCAAGCTGTATGATACCCGCATGATTATACGTATTATTTTGGGTATTCTAGTGTTTTTCTGTTGTGGTGTATTGTGGTGTTTTTACACCAGCATGATGGCAGCATAGTAGTATGGTATCAACTATGTATATGGTCTAGGACCATCATGTGGTAAACAATGGTGTCAGATACCGTAAAGATAAGTCGATATTACTAAATACGATACAAAATGCAGGTTGGTAGAATATACGAGTTTAGACATGTATTCAGGCATTCTATTGTACAAAAATTAGGTCCGTCTAAGATCAAGTTGAACATAAAGGACTATTTCACCCTGCACCGATCAAAGAAAAAGATGACAAAACGTCTGACTGCCAAGGCCATACGCTATGCAATGGAACAACTCAAGAAAGGCAAGAGTACATCAGAGGTGGCAACTGAGATAGGCGTGACTACCAGACATGTGAGGAGACTCTGGAAGGAGTTTTGCCTTACAGGTTCAGCGCATGTTCACAAAACCCTAGGGAGGCCGACTAGTGGGCCATCTCCAGACGAGGTGCAGAGGGTATTGGATGCACACAAACATGAAGACGTAGGTGTCGTGCGTGTTGCTATGAATCTGCGAAAGAATCATGATATAAGCTACGCCAAGGTATATCGGATCATGAATGATAACGGGTTAGTGATTCCATCGTCTGCCAAATCAAAAAGGCGAAAATGGATACGCTACGAGCGAAAACATTCCAATTCCATGTGGCATACTGACTGGCACGTTATGAAGGATACTCGTTTTCAGGGTCTTAATTTGATAACTTACATTGATGATGCCTCTAGGTGCGTGACATGTGCAATGGTGTTCAAAGAAGCAACTTCAGAAAATGCAGTCATAGCACTCAGGCAGGCCATCAAGGGGTTCGGAACTCCTGCAACCATACTATCAGATAATGGGTCGTGCTTTGTAGGCAGAGGTGGCCGCAAGAAAGAGACTGGTACCTGGACTCCTACAAGCTTTGAAAACGAACTACTAAACTTGGGCATAGAATTGATCAATTCCAGACCATATCACCCACAGACTAATGGCAAGCTTGAGCGATTCCATAGGAGTATTGAAGCGGAGATACACCACTACGAGAGCCTGTCTGAATACATCGAGTATTATAACGAGAGGCGGCTACACTTTTCACTTGATATCCACAACTACGAGACCCCACTCAAGGCGTTTTCTGCCAAAAAGGCCACTGATGCGATCAGGAGAAAGTACCCAGAATGGATGGAGATTGACACAAATGACTAGCGGACATAATTTTCATATAATACAACGGCAAAAGAGATAATAGAAAACATAAACCTACATATAAAAATCCCATTTAATAGCATGGAACTCATACATGTGATAAAAGGTATCGAGGACATACTACAAAAGCTTGAAGAATATGGGAAGTTACACTCCAAGATTATACCAACCAGTGACTCCATAGATCGATTGTACCGATCAGCCAATTAACGCAAGGTTCTTTCCCAAATTTGGCGTTTAGATAAAAGATGTTTAGGTGTTTATCATATACATAACACCAGACACAGTAAGAGTGACCATATACTATACACCAAAGCCCATTTTGAAGATACTAAAGAATCCAAAACACCTCAAATTTCTCATAAAGACGAACACATCAAGGGCTTAAATTAATACACGCGCCGAATTTGGTAAAGACCCTATCCCCTACATACTAATATGAGTTGTATGTAAATATGCAATGGAGCTTATTTACAGAATTGGATTATTGTGTGTGATTATAGATAGCGGTAATGAACACAAGATAGTAGGCAGAACTATGTTGCAAAAAATTGCTTATTTTTGCAAGTATTTGGGATGGAATGTGGGTTATTATCAACTCGACTACTATGGCCCATTCTCCGGTGACCTTACAGATACAATAAAGACAGCAGAGAATATAGGGCTGATAAAACAAGGAGAT
>JAPOPJ010000016.1 GCA_026712925.1 Nitrososphaerota archaeon | reverse complement strand
CCAAACCACAGGTTCCACTGACCAAACCACAGGTTCCACTGACCAAACCACAGGTTCCACTGACCAAACCACAGGTTCCACTGACCAAACCACAGGTTCGTCTACAAATGAAACCAAAAACAACTAGACTCGTAAAATCTAGCATTTATACTAGAAATATTTTCCAGTGATACCACATGGCAGCCAAACGTGACTATTATGAAGTGTTGGGAGTCTCAAAGACGAGCTCTGCTGATGAAATTAAATCACAGTACAGGAAACTGGCACTAAAGTTCCATCCTGACAGGAATAAATCCTCGGAGGCAGGAGAACATTTCAAGGAGATCTCAGAGGCGTATGGGGTGCTTTCTGATTCTGAGAAGAGGCAGGTCTATGACCAGCATGGGCATGCTGGAGTGGATGGCCGGTACAGCGCAGATGACATATTTCAAGGTGCGCAGGGTGGATTCAGCGACATATTCGGACAAGGCGGCGGTGGCTTTGATTCTATATTTGAGACTCTGTTCGGGCAGCGCGGCGGCTTTGGGGGCAGGCAGCAACGCGGTTCTGACATTTTGTATAGTACGTCTATAACTCTAGAGGAGGTTTTGCACGGAAAGACGTTAAAGATTGATTTGCCCAAGGTGATGAAGTGTGATACATGTAGCGGTACGGGTTGTAAGCCGGGAACAAACATGAGCCACTGCAAGGCATGTAACGGACACGGCCAAGTTCGCAAAAGCAGACGTATGGGATTTGCTTCTTTTGTTACAGTCGAGCCGTGTTCTGAATGCAGAGGACAGGGATCAATTATCGAGACTCCGTGTGACAAATGCAAAGGCAGGGGAAACAAGAAAGGAATCAAAAATATCTCGTTTGATATTCCGCCTGGCGTAGACAACGGCGATTATCAAGTGCCCCATGAGGGCAATGAAATTCCTCACGGTGCAAGCGGGGATCTGATCGTCAGAATCAGAGTCGAGTCGCACAAGTTCTTTAAAAGAGATGGGATGGACATATTTTATGATCACGACATATCCATGGTAAATGCCGCACTGGGATGTGATATCATTGTACCAACTCTGGAAGGAACAGAGAAAGTCAGCGTGGATTCTGGATGTCAACCTAATACTATAATAAAACTCCGAGGCAAGGGAGTTCCACATCTTAATTCACGCGGCAGGGGTGATCAGTACGTCCGTGTTGTTGTGAATGTGCCCAAAAAACTCAACAAGAATCAGAAAAAAATCCTGGAGGACTTTCAGCGGTCCTTTGATTAAATTGAAAGTTGCCCTTGATGTAGATGGTGTTCTTGCAGACGTGATTGCATCTTGGCTAGTACACAATAACAAAATTCGGAGACAACTCACAAGGGATGATATCACGGATTGGGATTTTTGGAAAAAGTTTCAAATTGACAGATTTTTATTTTATGCAGAGCTTTCCAAGTGCTGGATAGACTGGGATATGATCCCGCCTACTGAACAGAACTTGTCTTACACGACGGAAAACCTCACATCAATTGCCCGGGTGGATATTGTTACTGCCCGTGAAAAGTCGACTGACCTGCACGTCAAGGAATGGCTCAAACATCATGACATATCTTTTGATAACTATGTCTCAGTGATTGATGGGCCTATGAAAGCCGAGCTTGATTATGACGTATTTATTGATGATTCACCGCTAAACGCACAAAGTTTTCTGCAGAACGGAAAGACAGTATTGCTTTACACGCAACCATGGAATATGCATATGCGGCAACCCGATATACACCGCATATCGACTTTATCTGAAGGTGTTGAAATTTTAAAATCCTATTCTTGATTCTTTTGTAGGAATCTCCTTATCTTTACTTGATGGCCATTTCGTACATGTTCTACATGATTAGTCTTTAACACCTCGCCAATCTTGTCGTCGTTATAGAACTTTATGTTGTATCTGCCTAGAACTTTTTTACAGTTGTTACAGTAAATCTCCCTGAACTCTGTCTCCACGGGCATCTGTGTTTTTAGTATCAGGCACATAATAAGAAACTTATTCCTGATTGCAAAACATTTGTTGCGGGAGTCGCCCAGCCTGGCCAACGGCGTAAGGTTCAGATCCTTATCTTCTAGGAGTTCGTGGGTTCAAATCCCACTTCCCGCATTATATGTTAAGATGGAAACATGATACATCTGCCCTGCAAGTTCTTTCACACCATACTTTCACACCATACTTTCACACCATACTTTCACACCATGACGGTCTTGCGAAACGGGGCTCTGTTATTTCGCAGGATTTTGTACAGGTGTAACTGAGTTGTACGCAAAAAGATTGCACTACACGATATACTAGAATAATCCTAGATACAATGCTTGAAACTATGTACAAAATGTGATTTATCTAGTGTTAAAACCGAACACATCGGTATGTGGTGCAATGATTTAATGTTCAGGGTGTGTCTTTATATTTTGGGTAGAGCACGTAACTTACTGACGTCGTTTGGGAATAATTTTGCCCTCTCTTTTGTAATATGTCGTGCCTCCTGTATCTTTTTGTTCCTCTGTAGTTTTACAATGTAGGATGTACAGATGTCAAAGTCATAACGATAATACTTTGCAAAGGTGTTTATCAGTTCAGGACTTTTAGTTTTCTCAAGTACGGTGATCTTCATCTTGACTATTCTTATTGCAATATCATATTTTATAAAGTCCTTGTATTTGTCAGGAATTATATCTGGCATGTGGGAATCCAGCAGCTTTTCCCAGTGGACAAGTTCACCTGCTGTGGTGCATAACGCGTTTAGTGCATCTTTATAATCTTCCCCAAAAAAGTCAGGTTCATTGAGCACAAACCTTTCAACCATGTATGTTATGTACTGTTCTTTTGCACCTCCTTGTTTGTTTATGCACTCTATCATGTCGTCTATAGTCATGGAAAACCATGTGCTAAACTCAGCGCCAGAGTCGTCTACGTTGTCCATGTTTTCTGCAATCACTTCTGAAAGCTCCTTGTACGCCCTTATTGCCTCCCCATAGTCCTTTCTATTCTCATGGGCTCTTGCAAGCTCTACTATTTTGTCAAAATCTAATCTGGCTCCACATGGCAATACACCATAAACCTTTTTGTGTTTGGCGTACATGGATTTTACCATGGCGCGATAATTAGTTTTGTATCTCTGTTTTGTGCCAAATATTGCTACAAACTTGTTAAACAATTCCTTGTTGTTTTTCATCTCTTTGGCAAGAAACTCCCTTATTTGATCCTCCGTGACAGCGTCTAATGTGCTAGTGATAATGTCACGGCGTTTGGCCTTGCTCTTGTGTTGCAACCTTACATGTCACCTCCATGTGAACTGAGATCAATACTGTCATGGTGCATGGACATTCCCACACATGTTTTGTCTGACATGATGGGAATCTGGGATATGTGTATTTGTTTACAGTATTTGCTACTATTGTATGGGTACATACATCTGCATTCCATGTTGCCAGTAACTACTGCTATATTCTGAGGCGTTCTAGTGGCTACTCCGCTCATACAGTTATGCATGTATGTGGATTGTATAGTGTCTAATTGACCATGCTGAAGACTCTTTTCAAATGCTACCTTGCAGTACATATTTTTTATGACGATTCTAGTAATGTCCATGTAATTCATGATTCTTGGTCTTGATGATATTAATTTAGTATGTAATGTTTTGCAAAAACAAATTCTCTACACTCAATGTTGAATTTGTACATATCGACACTGTACTGATTCCCTTACTGTTTTGGTTATGGTCAGCACTGCAGAATTACGGTAATCTCATTCTGCTCAGTGACACAATTTCACAGCAGTGCACAAGTTTACCAACTGATATGAATTAAAGTTAGATGGTCAGACTAACACAAGTGCCAAATTTGATGGTGCCGAAAAATAGAAAATCGTAAGTAACATCTGATCCCAGACCTAGCATGGATAATCTACAATTCTGACATTTTTCTCTCACCAACTATTCCCATCTCATGACACATTCTGTTTGCAATGTAGAAACATCCCAACGAATGTTCTAATCTAGTGTGAATTGTGCTAGTATATACAACATAAGCATAGGATAGTTGTTTAATTGAATACAATCTTTGAAAAACACATGTGTCTATTAATTTTGTTTCAATTTTAGACAAGTCTATGAAACTGTATGGTGGAATTAGTATGGATTTATCTCTAAAATAATCCATGTGTTGAACTACAATTTCTAATCAACACATTACATATTTGATTAATGTTAGATAATTCTATGATATCTTGACAAGATTTAGCTTTTTTAAAAGTGAGGCACCAGCATCTGCGTCATTTTGTGAAATCTCCCAACCAAAGTCTGTCGCTACGCGCCTAACATCGTTCAATGTATAATCTGTTTGACTCTCATTTGTATTTTTTAAGATGTAATGTGTCTTTGTAGCATAAGAAAGAGGGTTTGGATTTAACTTACAAAGCTCATTGCAAGTTTCCACTATTTCAGAAATCCGTTTAAATTCGGAGGGATGTTGCTTGGCTAAGTGACATGCGTACTCTATTCCTTTCTTTGTAAGTTTGTATTCATATTTTTCATAGGTTCCAGAGTGTGGAATTTCATATAGATATGAAAACGCTGACATTGCTTCAAGAGCTGAGATCACTTCTCTGCTAAACGGACCATGAAAATAATTCTCGTATGGCTTGATTTTGATGTTTGAATTAATTTGTGACACAAAATAAATCAATTTTTGAATAGCAGTTCTGCCTCCCAGAATATCTTTATTACTATGAATGGTTAATGCTACAACTTCATATACATTCATTTTTCAGTTCACCAGACATTTCTATTTGAAAGGTGTGATTTTGTTTTAAGGCTATCGGTGTTTAATGTCTTCACTATTTAAAACAGGTTCTTCCACAAATACGAGGCTTTTGCTGAATCCTCAGTATTTCCAGTAGAACCAATACCATAAGTTACTCTAACATATCAAAACCCATTTTGTGGATACTGAGTAATCTGGATTATTCCATGGATGTGATTAAATACTATAATATCAATATCATAGAATCAAATCAGAAAATACCTCGAATTTGTGGGCGAATTTGGTCAGACTGACACAAGTGCCGAGTTTGAGGAAGAATCAATGTGGGATAAGTCTTTAATAATTTTTAGACGTTGTATAGTCAAACTTGAACTCTAAATTACTTGTACTCATTGCAGGCATCATCATTGTGGCAGGGGTCTTTGTATTTTTTGCATCTGATATGATGGGGGATGAGGCAAATCAGGCCATGCAGGTAGAGTCTGACAATGAAGATATTCCAGAGGCAAAAATAATGATAACTGATGGGACAAAGCATACTGTTCCACTAGACAAGATTCTCAGTGGAGGGCCACCACCTGACGGAATCCCGTCAATAGACAGTCCAAAATTTGTTACATCCAGCGAGGCAGACTTTGTATCTGATTCTGATATAGTCTTGGGTCTGAACATAAATGGTGATACAAGAGCATATCCGCTCTTCATACTAGTCTGGCATGAAATAGTAAATGATCGCGTGGGTGGAATACCAGTTGCAGTGACATATTGTCCACTATGCTATACAAGTCAAGTCTTTGAGAGATATGTAATGGGACAGGAAGTCGAGTTTGGAACTTCAGGAAAGTTGTATAATAGCAATCTTGTCATGTATGACAGACTGACTGGTACATACTGGAGCCAAGCTCTAGGTACTGCAATCAAGGGTGAGTTAGCAGGACAACATCTAGAGATACTCCCATTTGATGTTATCAGTTGGAGTGACTGGAAAGAACTGTACCCTGATACTATAGTTCTAAGTACTGATACTGGGCATCTGCGCTCATACGGGACTGACCCGTACGGCAATTACTATACGGACTCTAGAATCATATTCCCTGTGGAGAATGATGATGACAGAATGCATCCAAAAGAGATCATTTTAGGATTTGAGCACGAGGGAATATACAAGGCCTACAAGCAAGCAGATGTCGAGTCAGTGGGAGTGATTAATGACGAGGTAGGTGGAAATCCCATACTGCTTGCATCATCTTATGATGGAAACACCCGCGCATTTGAGCGGACAGTAGACGGGCAAGTATTACACTTTGAGGATGTGCAAGGACAATTAGTGGACTCTGCTGGTTCGGTGTGGAATTATGAGGGACAGGCAACATCTGGAAGCTTTGAAGGGTACAAGTTAGACCGGCTTGCATCTAGTCCTGGCTTTTGGTTTGAATGGGTTGCATTCCATCCTGATACTGAGGTGTACATACCATGATGATAATTGCAAAGTCAGTCATGTCTGGAATTGCAACTGTTACAGCATATCTAGTGATAGTTGTAATCACTACACCTGCACTCCCGGCAACTGCTGCGATAAGTGTAGCGTTTGAGCTCAACTCTATAGTTATAGTTGGTATGGGTGTGGGAATCGGCCTCCAGGTGTATCTCTCTGAACGTGCCAAGCTTTTTGGTTGCAGATTAAATGCAAGGCGCAAAACAGTTAGTGGAAACTCTGGCGGGACTGCGGCAGCTTCGTTCTTTTCGTTTTTCTCCCTAGTGCCACTTGGATGTTGCGGCTGGTGGCTTTATGTCCTATCGCTTCTCCCAAGCGTCCTTGGAACCGGTGCATCAGCAGTATTAATTGAGCATGGTCAGTCACTTGCATATCTTGGCCTAGCAGTGGTATTCGGGTTTACTGGTCTGTCTGCCTACAAATTCAGGCGCATGATGCACACTAGTAGACTGGAAAACCTCAGGTAATGTGATACAAAAAAATCAGAACAGGCAAGCATCCCAAAACTAACAGTCTGCATGAAACATCATGATGATATTAATGCGGATTTGTGCATGTTGACTAAACCATACTGACTAAACCATACTGACTAAACCGTACTGACTTGTCTATTCTGATCATATCTGGGAGTACTATAGTCTTACATTACACACAAGATAATTCAAACTGCACAAGTTATGATGTGTAATTGTGTATCTTGGTACACCCTACTATTCCTCTAATCTCTTTTTAATCTCTACTGTGAGAATCTTGCTGACTGTTTCACCCGGTGCACTGCCTCTTAGCTCCTTCATTGCTATTCCCATAAGTGGTCCTATTGCTCTCTCTTTTTGCTTGTTGATGATATCAATATTTTTCTCTACAATTTCTTTGATAATTTTCTCCAAGTCCGACTCTGATACTGCCTCGATTGATGCATTTCTTACTGCTTCTTTTGCTGTTTTAGATCTGCCTGCCATTATATCCTCAAAAATAATCCCAACTGATTCTTTTGCAATCTTTTTCTCATCTAAGAGTTCAAATGTCCTGAGTATCTCGTCATATTTCAGTAAACTAGAGTCTAGACCATCTCTTGCTAGGCTTGTAATTGATGAGCATAGAGTGGATGCTACAAAAACAGGACTTACAGTTGTATTGTCTGCAATCTTTTCAAATAATTCCATATAATGTGAGTCAAAGATCTGCTCTGCAAGCTGTCCATTGAGTTTGAATTTAGTTTCTAGCTCGGCAACTGATTCATCCCACGACTTTGGAATTTTTTTACTTGCATTTTCTAACTCTTCTTTTGATATTGTTATTGGGGCAATGTCTGTCTCTGGGTACATCCTTGCCGCCCCTGGTCTAGGACGTAGGAATTTTGTCTCCCCTGTCTGTGTTGCTAGTCTGGTATCTCTTGGAATTTTGTTGCTTTGTATATCTTTAATCCTCAGAAAAATCTGCTCTGTTATTATATCTGAGATGGCTGGCTGTACTGCAAGCATTAAAAATGCATCATCACTTTTTATGTTGTATGTTTTTTTTAGATTATCTATATTTTCTTGTGTAATGCCATATACTGGCAGCTCATCAGAGTGAAAAATACCACCAAGCCCAAAGAATCTGACTAACTCTGCTACATCTCTGCCAAGCCTAATACCAGTGGTGTACTCTTTACCAAACATTCCTGCCATATCTTTGAATATCATCAGAATTATGTTGTGTTTTTTTTCGACGGCACTCTTGATAATCTTTGAATCCCACAGGTGTACATCTTTTGTCACATCAATATTTTCTGGTCTCTCAAGGTTTATTTTATTTAGTTCTGCTGATATTTGCACTAGTCCATATTGCCTTCTTGCCTCAAACTCTACTACTTTTTCAAGCTGGTCTAATTGTTGCACGCCCTTTACCTCTACTACTATTTCACTATCCCTGATGGAGATATTCACATCTTGTCTGATAGAACCAATACCCCGTCTTACTTTTTTTGTACTCCTTAGAAGTCTCCCAAGTGACAAGGCAATTCCCTTTATCTCCTTTGGATTTGCCTCAAACGGCTCTGTTGCAATCTCTACTAGGGGGATTCCCAGCCGGTCAAGACTGTACTTTCTTGTCGTTCCCTCATCACCCAAAATTCTTGCTGCATCCTCTTCTAGGCAGATTGACTGGATTTTGATTCTACGCTCACCAGCGTTATAGTATCCGCCCTGTGCTACAAGTATAGTGCGCTGAAATCCAGATGTGTTTGAGCCATCTACTACAGTCTTTCTCATCGGATACATCTCGCTAAAGATGTTGGAATGTAGTGCAGATGCAATGATTAGCGTAACCTCTCTTGCATGTGCATCTATGTCGTGTGGTGGTTCTTCATCATGCTCAACTAGACAACTACTTTGCGGATTCCCATAATATGTTATAGTATTTGATTTTGATTTCTCAAATAGTGCAGCGGGATCATACTCTCCAAGCTCACTCTTTGATGCGCGCAGTTTTCTCTGAAATTTTACAGGATACTCTGTTGATTCTATCGGTGCACAACTACAAAACAATTTTTTATCAGTTGCAAGCTGCTGATGTATCTCTAGGCCCACCTTTAATCCTACATCATTTAAGGAAAATTCTGACATCATACACCTCAGTGCGACATCTCCGAGGCTATATCCTCAAGCATGGCTATTTCTGCTTCTTTTGCATTATCACATTTACCAAACACCCACATTGCCTTGACTAGTGCAACTTCTGGCAACATGTCTTCAAGAGGAGTTATGCCCATATTCAACAGGTCTCGCCCGCTCTCATATACAGTCATCCGCACTCTACCATCAATACACTGGGATGTCATTCCTAGGAATAATCCCCTATCTTTTGCTCTTTTCACACTCTCATGTGTTATATCCCCTATGTGGCCCAATCCTGTTCCTTCAAAAATCACACCCCTATACCCTGCCTCTACAATCCAGTCTAACATTTTTGGGTCAAATCCAGGATGATACTTTACTAGCACAACCCTTGAATCAAGTTTTATGCTTGGTGTGAATACATCTGTTTTAAAAAATGGTCCTTGAAAATTCTCTTGTATGTTATTATCAGTAATGATGTATGCTGGTTTGTCACCAACAGTTTGGAATGCCCCACGTTTGCTTGTGTGATTTTTTCTTACTCTGGTTCCTATGTGACATGCTACCATATCATCACTAGTATCTTGGTGCATTGCAACATAGATACCTCCCGATATATCACTAGTTATGAGCCTTGCCGCCCCTATCAGGTTTAGTGCCGCATCAGATGATGCCCTGTCTGATGACCTCTGAGAACCTACTAGCAGTACAGGTATTGGTATGCCTGCAAGTGCAAATGAGAGAAATGCAGATGTATAATGCATAGTGTCTGTTCCATGTGCTACTATTATTCCAGCATACCCTGATTTTATATTGTTGTTTATTTTTTCTGCTATGCGCATCCAATGTTTGGGCATTATATTCTCAGAGTACTCTGAGAGTACTTCTTCAGTGTCAATGTTTGCAATTTTGGACAGCTCTGGGACTGATGCGTTGAGTTCTTCTGCTGTAAGAACTGGTGTTACTGCTCCGGTTCTATAGTCAACCTTGCTTGCAATCGTGCCGCCAGTTGACAGCAAGAGTATTTTTGATAATCCCTTTACATGTGCCTGTTTTTCCTGCATTTTGACACAAGGAGTCTGGATGTCGAGTTTTTCAATTTTTTTAATTCCTAGTATCTCGAGTCCGACATTATATCCACTTGCTAGTTTCAGTACTATGTGCTTGTCATCTGCATGCTCATACCTTGGCATGATGATTCCTACATGGGTAGTGTCTGCTTCAACTTTTACAGAATCCCCGACCACAACCATGTGTTTTTTTAGGAACTCTAGTGAGATACCATCATATCCCATATATTGTGACATCACAAGGCCTTTACCTGTTATTTTATTAAAATTATCTATAGTAGGGAGCTACTAGCTTTTCGCCAATCTTGAGGTCTTTTTGGTCTCTGACTTTCTTTACGGCCTCTTCAAAGTGCTTCATGGATACCTTTGCGTTTATCTGCTTTTTCTCAATATCCTTTACTTCTGGGTGTGAGTCTAAAAATTCATGTATAACTAGTGATACTGCTGTGTTTGCAATTGATGCAGTATCTGCACCACTTAATCCATCAGTTATCTCTGCAAGCTTGTCAAAGTCGACTCGTTGGGTGCTATCCTTATCATCAATGGTGGGAATCTTTGCAGCACCAATTTTTAGTATGGTTTTGCGGCTTTCTTTGTCTGGGAGTGGTATCTGAATTATCTTGTCAAATCTGCCTGGTCTGAGAAGTGCTGGGTCAATCATATCTGCTCTGTTTGTAGCTGCCAAGACTACTACTCCGTGCATGTTCTCCATACCATCAAGCTCGGTGAGTAACTGACTGACTACTCTTTCTGTGACTGCTGTCTCTCCGCCTGCTCCTCTGATGGGGGCAATTGAATCTATCTCATCAAAGAATACAACACATGGGGCAGACTGTCTTGCTCTTTTGAATATTTCTCTTATACCTCGTTCTGATTCACCTACCCATTTTGAGAGCAACTCTGGGCCTCTTACTGAGACAAAGTTTGCCTCGCTCTGAGTAGCTACTGCCTTTGCAAGGAGTGTCTTACCTGTACCACTAGGACCGTGCAAGAGTATTCCTCTTGGCATGCTGTGACCTAACTTGTCATATAATCCGGGGTACTTCATGGGCCACTCTACAGCTTCTTGGAGCTCTCGCTTGACCACTTCTAGTCCTCCTACTTCATCCCACTTTACATCAGGGTTTTCAATAAAGACTTCTCTCATTCCAGATGGCGTGACTTCTATTAACGCCCTTTGAAAGTCATCATGATTAACTATAAGCTTGTCAAGAGTTTCTGGGGGTATTTTTTCTTCTTCTAAATTAAGTACTGGGAGTAATCTCCTGAGACATTTCATTGCAGCTTCTTTGCAAAGGTACTCCAAGTCTGCCCCGACATAACCGTGGCTGACGCTAGATATTTTGTCAACATTTACATCTTCAGAGAGCGGCATGTTTCTGCTGTGTATTGCAAGTATGTCCTTTCTGCCCTTTTTGTCTGGCACTTTGATTTCTATCTCTCTGTCAAATCTGCCCGGCCTTCTTAGTGCTGGATCAATTGCATTTGGTCTGTTTGTTGCAGAGATTACTATAACCTTGCCACGAGCTTCTAGACCGTCCATGAGTGATAACATCTGGGAGACGACCCTACGCTCTACTTCACCTGTGACCTCTTCACGTTTAGGTGCAATCGAATCTATCTCATCTACAAATATGATTGATGGTGCCTTTTCTTTCGCCTCTTTGAATATCTCTCTGAGTCTTGCTTCGCTTTCGCCGTAGAATTTACTCATTATTTCAGGTCCAGAGATACTGATAAAGTGCGCATTGCTTTCATTTGCTACTGCCTTTGCAAGTAGTGTCTTACCAGTGCCAGGTGGTCCGTAAAGCAAAACTCCCTTTGGTGCCTCGATGCCGAGCTTTTCAAATATTTCTGGGTGCCTTAGAGGAAGCTCTATCATTTCTCTTACTTTTTTAATCTCATCTGTAAGTCCGCCAATGTCCTCGTATGTAACTTGTGGAACACCGCGTAGTGTCTCTCCTTTTTCTGCAATGTGAAAGACTGTCTTTTGTGTGATTAGTACTGCGTCAGCTGCCGGTGTGACACCAATTACTTGGAATGTCAGCCTGCCGCCAAAGTACGGAACCATCACATTATCCCCTTTTATCAGTGGGACACTCTCTAGTGCATCTGCAAGATAGCGTTCATCAATAGGTGGTATAGCTTCAAGCGGAGCAACAACAATCTTTTCGGCTGCAACTGCCTTTATCTTTCTGACAGTAATAGTATCCCCAATTGCAATTCCAGAGTTATTCCTTCCCAATCCGTCAATTCTGATGATTCCCTTTCCTTCATCAGACGGGTACAGGGGGAGACATTTTGCTACTGTCCTCCTCTTGCCCTTGATCTCAATTACATCCCCTGTAGATGCATTTAGTGTATCCATAGAGTCATAGTCTATTCTAGCTACCCCTCTGCCGACATCGCGTGTATATGCCTCTAAAACCTTGAGGGAAAGTGCGTTTTGACTCATAAAGAAAATCCTTTTGTCTAATTTTTATACCTTTGTGGTGAGGCCTTTCTAGACTATTTCTTGTCTTATGATGTGCTGTTTGTGTGGTGTGGCCTGATTTTTCTGGCAATATGCTGGTAATATCTTGGCAATATCCTAGCAATATCCTAGCAATATCCTAGCAATATCCTAGCAATATCCTAGCAATATCCTAGCAATATCCTAGCAATATCCTAGCAATATTCTGGAAGCTTTGGCATTCTGGAATGGGGCAAATCACAAGCTTAAAATCCTTAATTGGTTGGAAACCAACTACTTGGGCAAGAGACCATTAGTAAGAAGACGTGGCCGTGGAGGTAATCAGTTTAGGGCTACCTCTGTTGGAAAAGTGGGTAGCAAGGCAAACTATCCTCGATTTTCACTGTCTGAACAACATGATGGTACGGTAATAGACTTGGTTCATGAGCGTGGCCGTGATGTACCGCTAGCAAAGATACGGTTTGAGGACGGCTCTGTATCGTATGTTCCTGCTGTACTTGGAACCAAAGTGGGTGATGTACTACAGTTTGGTCTAAAGTCTGGCATTGGCCAAGGTAATGTAATTAGCGTCCAAAATATACCTGATGGTACTGTAGTTTGTAATGTGGAAAAGCACTTTGGCGACGGGGGAGCAATTGTAAAGTCTGCTGGTACTAATGCTACAATATTTTCTCACGGTGATGAGGGGGTCACGATAAAACTTCCCTCTGGCAAGTTCACCACGTTAAACCCAAAGAATAGAGCCATGATAGGAACATTGGCAGGCGGCGGTGTGGGTGAGAGGCCGTTTATGAGTGCTGGTAACAAGTGGCGTAACTATCGCGCCAAGGGGAAAAAATATCCAATCGTCAGGGGTGTAGCTCAAGCTGCATACGTGCATCCACACGGTGGTGGTAGGCATCAGCATGTAGGACAGAGCTCTACAGTATCACGTGATGCTCCGCCGGGAGCCAAGGTAGGTAGTATTGCTGCAAGAAAGACTGGCAGAGCTAGAATCAAGGAAAGAAAGTAGCTTCATGCCTAAACTTGATTAATAGGTTTTGAAATTTTTCTGTATGGTAAATCAACGCGTACACATCTTTGTAACTGGGAAAGTACAGGGAGTCTTTTTCCGTCAAGCACTCAAGGTTATGGCTAAAAAAAATAATGTCTTTGGTACGGTGAAAAATCTCAGCGACGGTAGAGTGGAAGCTATACTAGAGGGGGATAGCGATGGTGTAGGACGATTAGTCGAATGGGCTCACGGGGGACCTGCCAATGCTAGAGTAGAAGACGTTGAGATTAGAAACGAAAAGTTTTCTGGCGAGTTTTCAAAGTTTGAGGTCTTGTACTAATTGTTCTTTGGAATTGTATGTGGGTATGTTGTCAAGCTGGATGCACAAAAACAACACATGATAAACAACACATGATAAACACATAGAATTTGAGTGGCAGTAGATCTGTTGGCTCCAATTCAGACCGGTAACCCCATCTCAAGGCATACAAGATCCGCCACGTTGACGGGGAAGCGTGGATGCCCCATCTTAGGACTGCTCCCTCCCGGACCTCGCCCCTTTCAATGGTTCGGTCTTGGAACTCATCCCTTCGGATAATTCCAGTCCTGCAACCACCCGCCCCGGCGTGATTTCATTTCCGCACGCCAAGCGGGAATTATCAGTCTGAAGATTTACCCAACAGTTTCTGATCTCTGCGTGTAGCCGGTTTCAGAACGGGGCACGGCTAGCACCCCAATCCTACCTACTGCCGTTTCCTCTAGGCTAGCGAGCTATATTTGCATTAGGTTTTTCCTTTCCTAGGTTCAAAACCATACTGCATGCCGAGCACACATTTCCAGTGCACTCACTACCGCATCTACTGCAGCGAGTCTTTTTTTTGTAGCTGTCTTTTTTGACTGCTTGGGAGATTTTTAGAACCGACTGGTACAGATTGTTTTTGACTCCTGTATGATGTCCTTCAAGCGAGTTCAAAAACTCACGGATTTCGGTTCTTACACCTTCACCCATATGAGGACATGGCTCGGCTTGGAATGGTATATCGTTGGTAAATGCATAAAATACTATCTCGGCTTCGTAAATCTCGCAAAACGGCTTTATCTTTCTGAGTGAGTTTAGCGACGTGTCAGGATTCATCCAGCCTATTTTAGTCGTATCACCTGACAGCATGTTTATGATAAAAGTTTGCAACATGTCATCTAGATTGTGTCCTGTTGCGATTATACTTGCACCAATTTTTGATGCAGCATAGTCCATAGCTCTTCTCCTCAGTGTTCCGCAGATGGAGCACGACGATGTCTTATCATTTCTCATCTCTAGTGCCTCATCTAATGTGACTTTAAACAACTCTCTGTATGAAAATACCTCGTGTTCCACTCCAAGTTTTTTGCAAAAGTCTCGTACTAAACCAAGGGCCTCATCTCTGTACCCTGGAATACCCTCATCTATTGTTATGGCTTTTATCCCAAAGTTGTGTGTATTTGACATCTGCTTCATTATATCAAGCAGTGCAAGCGAGTCCTTTCCACCAGATACTGCAACTGCAACTAGCTCATCATTTCCTATCATGTTGTGCTTTGAGATGGTCTTTGCAGTCTTTCGTATTATGGATGTTGAAAAACATCCCGAGCATAACTTTTCACCAGAGTATTTACGCACATAGACTGCTTGTTCTGTACACCTATTACACTTCATAATATATTTTCACGACTCATTCATTAATGATTCTTTGGTGGGTGTATGATATACTGCGTATGATATACTGCGTTGGTATGTTGCATCCCTGTTTACTTTGTTAGAGTGTGCACTATTACTGGCTGATTCTGCGGAGTGGTGTGTATATCGCACCTATATGGTGAACCAGCCTGACTTGAGATATGACAGCGCTATATTCAGCCCGAACAACACAAACGTAAAGATGTAAATCCCCCACATGATTCCATTTACTGTGTTTTCAGACATTTTCTCATCAATGATGGAGTGGATAAACTTTCCACCATCTAGAATGGGTAACGGTAACATGTTGATGATTCCGATAAAAAACGAGATCATCCAGAGCCACAGCAAAAACATGGAAAAGTTCGGATCATTCCACTCGATAAAATTAAGCACTGGCTTGTATGCAAGAGAGTTGTCCCTCATAATTCCAATCAATCCTCTTTCGGGATCATCCGGGGCAGGCATTACATCTATTGTAAAGTCTAACTGCTGTCCGTCCCTAAGTATAGAGACATCTGCGGCATCTCCCGGCCGCAGGTCTGTCTTTTGAAAGTCCAGCGGGCTTTGAATCGTTATCCCATCAATTGATGTTATGAGGTCATTTGCTAGCAGTCCAGCTCTTTCAGCACCAGAGTTCTCTATGATTGATAATACTACTACTCCCTCAGGTAGGTCGTAAAATGTGCTGAGAAATGGTTCAGGTAGAATTAGTGCAAAGAATGGGTTTGTCAAAAGTATGGCCCCTAGGGCAAATGCAAAGATTACGTTGGATGTAGCGCCAGCACCTATAACTCTCAGCTTTGAGATCTTTTTAGCACTCTTAAACTCGTCTTCATCTGGCTCTACAAAACCTGCAAACATGGCTATGAATATGGCAAAGCCGCCTGTCTTGATTCTAATTTTTTCAAGTGTTGCCACGATACCATGCGCACCCTCATGAATTACTAGTACAATTGGGATGGATAGCAAAAAGTATGCAATGGATGCTGATGATGTCAGAGTAATTCCGGGTATGAGTACTGTCAGCTGTGCAAAGTCACTTGGTGCTACAAAATATTTTGAAATGTTTGAAATCAGGAACCAGAACGCAAAGCCCATCATTAGAAAGCCAGCAACCACGCTGACATCTGCAAAGACTCTGATGCCACGTCTAGTTCTTCCCAGTATTTTTGTCAGAACCGACTGTATCTGCTGATTTTTGTATACAAGACTGTACACTTTTAGCTCAAATCCGTGTTTTTCCAGCCTTAGTGCCTTTGCGGCAACCAATACTACAACCCAGGCTAATAACACGTAGATTATCGCGTTGTCGGTAAGAAAATCAAGCTCCAAGCTAACTGTTAATTTTTTAAGCAACGTACATTTATCGGTTGCTATGGGATCTGCACAGTCCAGAACAGCTCGGCACAGGCCTGTTCTAATAGTCTCGACTTATCCAGACAAGGCAAGCCTAGGTAAAGTGGCAAATCAGCTGGTAAGCTCTGGTATAGTAGCATGCGTAAATATCACTAGGACATCCTCAATATACATGTGGGAGGGAAAAATAGAGGAGGCCTCTGAGTATATTGGATTTTTCAAAACAACACAGAAAAACAAGAAAACCCTAAAGGCGAAAATCCTACAAACCCACCCTTATGATGTCCCAGAAATAGCAGAGATAGACATCACATCTGTAAACAAGCCGTACTATGATTGGCTTGTAGAGTCCACATCTGGCGATACTAATGCATAGCGCAGTAGGGCAACTATTCCGCCTAGTCCTGTAACTCTCAGGCCTAGGTCCGTAGATGAGTCAACCCCAAACGTCTCAACACCCTTTTCTTCTGCATCATTTAGCAAGTCAATAACTCGGCTCTCGTCATATTCTTGAATAGACATTTCAGAGAATACTAAGAGCCTGACTGCACCTAGTTTGTTTGCCGCCTCTGTCTCCTCAATACCCATAGCAAATTTCGTGCTTTTCTTACTTGCAAGCATCATTATCTCGTCTACTGCCGATGCTACTTTGGCAAGCTTGCTATCAGATATGATCTCCCTCATTGCCTGCGACTTTGCAAATATGTGGATTCCATCCTCTCCTCCAGAGTCTATTCCCTCTACCATGCGTATCTTTCTGCTTGACTCTTTTTGAACAAAGTTTGAAAACTTTTTCTTTGTCTGACCGGGACCAAATATTATAATTTCTTCTGTACTTCTACAGGCAGACTCTACTGCATGATATACGTGCCCAAAGAATTTCTCCACGTTAAATGCCATCTTGTATCTTTTCCCACCTGCACCAGAATAAATGTCTGGAAAAAATTCCAAGTGTGTTCCCTGTAGTCTTGCTAGTCCGCATCCTGAAGTGTCTATTGCAAGTAGGATGTAGGCTGGTTTATCATTACCAGATGATAACAATCTTTTTTCTAGTCTGGACCATCTCTTTTTTGATATTGTAATTCCGTCGTTGATTCTTATGTTAAATGAGTGGTGTGAACCATGTGGAACTGATTCATTGTTTGACTCTAGTATTGTACCGCTGATTCTCAGCCTGTCAAGTACGCCATCCAAGGAGATTTTTTCCACGCAGAGTGCGATTCGTATCTTGACTCTTTTGCCCTTGTCGGGTCTAGAATAATCTTTTTCTTGTTTGATTGTTCTGATGGTATCAGCTGTTAGTCTGTCACCTGTTTTGATTATCCTGCGCAGATTCAGCAAGTCATCAGAATCCTCTGGAATTACCGAAATAGAACTATCGTCTATGTTTTTTCTGATCATGATTTGGTTTGACCTGCACAAAGAAAAGAGTTTACCTATGTATTTCCCTCTTGAATCTTTTTCTTTGTATAATTTTCCACCCACTCTAGTGTTAATACGCCCGCCTCTGCAAGGTTAGTCAATGTGTTTGTAGATGCCTCACCGGTTACCTTGCCGCTATTCCTTCTGATTTGCCGCCACTTTAGCGATGTATTTCCACTTTTTGAGTTGTATATTATGCCAAGCACGTCCCGTGCATTTACAAATGTGACATCTCGGATTTTTTTCAGGGTTACCTTGTCTGCTGCCTCGATATAGATGGAGCCCTTGTCATCCTCTCTTTCTGCAAACACCTCAAAGTCGTCTAGATAACTCCTTGGGGCGTATGATCTGCACGTACTTCCTATGATGAACCTCCTAAAACTCTCCAATGATGCTGGAACGTCGATTGCAGTCATTTTGAATAAATAAACAACTAGCTATTTATCAAGCTTCTTGAAATGGCGATGCGCGTCACCTCACACGGATATCTGTGTATGCAGTGCCTAGGATTGGGAGATGGAATCTCTAGAACATGGGGTATTTCATACGCTCATGTAGCGTGAATATGGTGACATGTGTAAATATACTCAAAAGTCTTCAAAAATGGGTTAAATTTAGAACAAGTTGCTTTCTACATTATTAATCAAATTTTACGTCATATTGTTATATAGCCAGCATCCTGTAGAACTGGTCTAAAGCAGGATTGCACGGATATGCTATATTTTCACATCTATGATATTATCTGTGATATTGTGGCAGAATCATCATGCACTAGACAAATTCACACCGGATGTGAATAATCACACACTTGATCATTTTCAAGCTTTATCATGGACAAGACTATGATATTTCTTGATACTAGCTATCTAATTGATGTAACACTCAAACAAGAGACTCAACTTTGTAAAACTAGACATTATTCCTGTAAATTCGTGTGAGATGTTGTTTTATGATGTACTGCCAAAGTTTGAAGATAGGATACACGCAAAGATTCCACAGTGGAATGTCCAATATTAGCAAGTTTGAGATGCGCTTTGAATGTTGCCATACATCAAACATGACAATGAAAAAGAATGTTGACATGAAATTTGGTATTGATTTAACTCAGATGAATATGAGAAAAGTTGATATTCAATTCTAATTATCTGAGATGGTGGTTTTTTATACATTTGCAAAAATCCAGTGAAAAACGCAAAGACCTAACTAGCATATTACCAAACTCATTAACCAAGAATTTAAAATCATATAATGAACACATATTCCTTCATGATGAAATGTTAGATACGCACAGGTTATATTCCAAGTCAAACTAAAACTGGATCATTTGTTGTATCAAAATTAATTACATGACTCGTACTCTAAAATTATATCTGATTTGTCAATTTGTTCATCAGGATTATAATTATCTTGGTAGATTCAAAAACTGTCTTGCATGTTAGTTGTATGTCATGCAGATGATATACTGCCAGAATATGATATAATGTGATATGAATTTAAAATCTGCAAACTCAAACTACATGAAACAACAGAAATCTTTTACGGGTCTTTGTAGTCTGAATGATTTTGTGACAGTCGCACAAAAATGTCTTGATAGAAATACATAACTCTTGAACTACTCCAACACATGATGATATGGTTTTGGCACAATGATTGTAGTTCTACATATTCAGAATCATTTCATCTGATCAAATGTACCTATAGCATACCAAATCATCATACCAAATCATCATACCAAATCATCATACCAAACTACACATGAAAGACTCAATAGGAATGCATTACAGTATTGTCTTACGGGCCGTGATGAACCTATCCCTATGAGTGGTGATGAAGATCTTGAGTTCTGAGCCCGTACTTTGAATTTTTATGGCAGGTGTGATAATCATCTTTGTGAAGTCTCTGACTAAATATCTCACATTCAACGTAAAAACTAGGCGCGCATTTGTAAATATCACGCCTGATGTCAGAAAGCTTGTCAAAGAGAGTACAGTTATGGAGGGACTATGCCTAGTCAATGCGATGCACATAACGGCCAGTGTCTTTATCAATGATAATGAGGCAGGACTCCATCATGACTATGAACGATGGCTTGAAGGGCTTGCACCACATGAACCAGTTGACAACTATGATCACAACAAGACAGGCGAAGATAATGCAGATGCACACCTAAAGCGGCAGGTCATGGGCAGAGAGGTCGTAGTTGCAGTTACTGATGGTGAACTAGACTTTGGCCCGTGGGAGCAGATTTTTTACGGCGAGTTTGATGGTAGGAGACCCAAGCGTGTCCTAGTTAAAATCATCGGTGCCTGATCATACTATCATACAACAAAATAATCTTACATCTAAAGATAAACTTTTGAATCAAAGTCATTTAGCCAAAGTCTGCATCGCGCTTTTGACTCTGTGATTCATTCTTTCTTGCAGATTCTCTAAATGAATCATCATGGTTTTGTGGTCCGTGGTCACAATTCACACATGCAATCTTGAAACCGTTCTCGTCCTTTTGATATTCTTCACATCCGCAAAAACATGCCATAACTTTGATACAATTGATGGCGTTATATCTTTTCGGATACGTTTAATTTTGCATCTTCTTGTGAGATATTGCAACATTCACCGTGTGGAATCGCATGTCCGTGGGGACATTTTCTTGGATGTTTTAGCATTGTGCACAATGCGTCGGTGAATTGTTTGTTCATGTGGTGTTCTATTCCACATACCATCTCCTCGTCAATCTCTACTTTCAATGCACTATCCATCAGGACTTCTAATAATCTACTATTCCTCATCATGCTTGCGCCTATTTTTTCTCCTTCTTCAGTCAGAGTAACTCCAGCTTTGTTGTAGTTTACCAAATTTTGACTGTTTAGCTTTTTTAGCATCTGGACTACACTTGGCTGTCTTACATTGAGCATCTTTGCTATCGTGGTTATCTTTACTTCTTCGCCGCGCTCCTTTATGTGCCAGATGGCCTTTAGGTACATCTCAAGATGCTCGGCCTCTGCTGTTCCAACAAATAATACCTCATCACCTGTAACATTCATGCTATATCTTCCTAGAGTCTTTTAATAAATATTCAAAATATTGCCTTGCAAACCCTGCTAGTCCAGCATGGTCTGCCCAGATTGCAACCAAATCAGATGACTGTGCTCCCCCCATCTCTGGGCCTAGCAGTATAACCACGTATCTCTTGTCTGATATGATCCCGCCTCCAAAGAGTCCCTTTTTGACTTTTACAGTTGCCATTCTTGTAATTGCCTTGAGTGCTTCTTTGTCCATTTTGTCTGATGTCAGTACAGTGATACTGACTCCTCTGTCGTGGAGTGATCTGAGCTTTGGCAAAGCCTGTCTGATTAGCTCTTGGCCTGCCTCAGGTAGTGCTACCATTACTTCAGTCCTGCATGATTCTACCATATCTAAAATCTTGGCTGCAATGTTTATTGCTCCTGAAAGCACCCAGATGTCGGGTTTTTCACTGATCCCGCTCTTTTCATATAATGGCACCAATTCATTTAAAATCACGCTTTTGTTCTGCGTAAAGTCGTCTTCCATCTTTTGTTTAGTCGTCTCAAGACCAGTTGCAGGGGATTTTGCAAAGTACTTTGTAGGCCTAGAGTCATCTGAGCCTATCCAACCCTTCTCCTCAAGTGTTCCAAGGACTTCGTAAATCTTTGAGTATGGCACGCCTGATTTTTGGCTCAGGTCTGATGCTATCAATCCCTCTGATTTTAGCAGTGCTGAGAATGTCTTTATTTCATAACCTGTCAGGCCTATTTTATCAAGGGCCTTTCTTGTCTTATCAGATATGCTCATCCTACCTAATCACCCCATCTTGGTATTTAAACAAGATGAGCACGAATCCTAAATTCCATAAGGGAATAAGTATGAAATGCATTATATAGTATCTCAGAAAAATCTCATTATACAATGGCACTCATACAGATATCTAACCAGTCAACAAAGAGTTTAGGCAAGAAATCCACCATTAGGTTCACTCAGAGCATCTGCCCTGATTGTAACATGATACTTGACGCTGAGGTCTTTGAGCGGGATAGCAAGGTCTACATGTCCAAGGTATGCCCTACACACGGAGAATGCGAAGAACTGTACTTTGGCTCCTATGAAATGTACAAGAAATTTAGCACATACTGGATGGATGGCAAAGGTGCCCACGCTCCAAATGTAATGATTGAGAAATGCTCATGCCCAAATAACTGTGGACTGTGCTCAAATCATCTTTCACATAGCGGCCTGGCAAACATGATTGTAACTAACCGATGTGATCTTACATGTTGGTACTGTTTCTTTTATGTCAAGAAAGGCCTTGAAGGTGCTTACATGTACGAGCCAGATCATACCCAAGTCAGGGCAATGATGAAGACACTAAAGGCAGAAAGACCCATACCAGGAAACTCTATGCAGATTACCGGCGGTGAGCCGATGTTACGTGAGGATATATCTGATGTAATCAAAATAATGAAAGAAGAGGGTGTAGATCACATACAGATGAATACTAATGGAATCAGACATGCTATGGATCCAGAGGCTGCAAGAGAGGTAAGGCTTGCAGGTTGTAACAATCTTTATCTTAGCTTTGATGGCGTAACTGCTAGAACAAATCCCAAGAACCATTGGGAGATACCATATGCGCTTGACAGTTGCAGAAAGACTGGAACAACTGTAGTCTTTGTACCAACGGTAATAAAATCAATTAACGACCACGAACTTGGCGGTATAATTAGATATGCGCAAAAGAACATGGATATAGTTCATGCGGTAAACTTTCAGCCAGTCTCACTAACTGGGAGAATGGGTAAGAGTGAGCGTGAAAAATACCGAATTACAATACCAGACTGTATTCAAAGAATTGAAGAGCAGACAAATGGTGAGGTTACAGTAGATGACTGGTTCCCAGTACCAAGTTGCATGCCACTTACTAATGTGATTGAAGCGTTTTCAAGTAAGCCAAAGTATGAACTATCTATTCACTTTGCATGTGGTGCAGGTACGTACATCTTTGAGGATGAAGAAACCAAAAAGTTTGTTCCGCTTACAAAGTTTTGTGACATTCAAGGAATGCTAGAACTATTTGAGGACAAAGCCGAAGAGATACGCTCTGGCAAGAACAAGTATTTCACCATGCTAGAGGTGGTTAGAAAACTAAAGGGATTTGTAGATGGTAAGAAACAGCCAGCAGGACTAGACTTGGCAAAGATGTTTGGAAATATTTTGATGAAGAGATCATTTGATGCAGTGGGTTCTTGGCATGTAAAGGGCTTGTTCCTTGGCATGATGCACTTTCAGGATAAATATAATGAGGATCTTGAGAGGCTTCAGAGATGTGATATTCACTATCTTACTCCAGACTTGAGAATAATTCCGTTCTGTGCATTTAATGTGATACCTGAATGGTACAGGGATAGGATTCAGAAAAAATACTCTATAACTGTAGAGGAATGGGAGCAACGCGAAGGTGTAAAGTTGGAAGATGGTCTTTACAGAGGTCTGATGAGGCGCGGAGCAGGAGACGAACTTGCAGCCGGTTGTGCCAAGAGCCAAATGTTCCATGATGCCTCCCAAGCAGTAATGTAGGATTTCGTAAAGTCTATTGTATAATTCCCAAAAAATTATCAGATCAAACAAATTGACCCATTGATCCATTTTTGCAAACCGAAAAAGCTTTAGAGTATGAGTGTATGGCATATTTGTTGGCAGTATATGACAATGCAAAATACGTACACATGGAATGGACCTAGTTATAATGTATGATCCAAGTTGGGAGAACGAACTAAAACAAGTCAATGATTCCAAAAGAGGCTACACCATTCAAGTATGCAGCTGGAATGATCATGGTTGCAACCATGTTGAGAACAGCATATGGATTTCAATACAGACAATTATCTGGATTCATTACAAAAACACTTGGAGAATACAACACGCCAGACTATACTGTGCTGTGGCGTAGAATAAACCAACTTGATGTAAAGATTCACAATGGTTTTGTACAGGTATTGGACAGAAAATAATATTTCACAATGTTGGCAGATTCAACTGGCATAAAACAAACCAAGCAAGGCGAATGGATACGAACAAAGTGGCAGATACGCCGTGGGTTTGTCAAGATATATCTGCTTGCAGATATTCAAAAAATACTTGCTGTTATGATAACTGATGATAAGACAGGTGATTCCCACATGTTGAAGAATTTACTAGGAACAGTTGTGAGGCCAGGGTGTGATGCGATAGAGTATGGGGAGATAGATTGTGAAGAGCTAGAGTGTGAAGAGATAGAATGTGAAAAGTAGAGAACATGCAAGACGTACACATGGTATTTGTTCACATGATTTAGCCCCAAAATCTGGCATTATGCTAGATGTATTTTACAATCTCATCTAGCCAATCAGGTTTTGTTGCCTTCCATGTTGTAGCACATGTAAGTATGTTTCCCAAAATTACTACACCATTAAGTGATCGCAGTGAACCGCGTATCTTTCTGTGCACTACTATTTCTCTTAATGCACGCTCTGCAGGATTATTCTCAGATGGAATGCGCGGGTTTAGTACGAATCGGAACATGTCTGGTCGTGCACGCTCTAGCTTGTCCATGTACTTTGTAATCTCTGGATCATCTCTAAATTCCAAT
>JAPOPJ010000017.1 GCA_026712925.1 Nitrososphaerota archaeon | reverse complement strand
CAAACATGTCATCAAACATGTCATCAAACATGTCATCAAACATGTCATCAAACATGTCATCAAAC
Organism: Nitrososphaerota archaeon; assembly: GCA_026712925.1. Lineage (GTDB taxonomy): Archaea > Thermoproteota > Nitrososphaeria > Nitrososphaerales > Nitrosopumilaceae > JAPOPJ01. The sequence goes on along the minus strand of JAPOPJ010000017.1, from coordinate 5,487 downwards.
ATGTCATCAAACATGTCATCAAACATGTCATCAAACATGTCATCAAAACACAACTAAATCTAGAATTACTTGACCCAAACCAATCATGCTAGACTGTAAATAAAGTTCGCATCTGTAACTTGAAAAAAGATTTCCCATCATATCGATACTCCATTTTTAATTATACATGCACAGGAATCATCACACCCCATTCCCACACTTGAATAATTGCCTGCCAAAAATACCATTTCTACTAGAGTCACATACTATCTTGCATCTCAGCTCTCAGATTTTGACCTTTTACGATGCACTGCAAATGCCACCACTCCAACTCCTGCAAGAATAGGAAGTATCATTAGAGTATAGTTTGACTCTGCTCCATCTTCTATTATCACTTCTTCTACATTTATGACAGTCTCATACGGGAGAAATACCTCATCACGTGTATTGTCTTTATACCTTACAGTCACTTTAATGTCATGCTCACCATACCTTGGCTCACCTTCAAACTCTAGCGGTATGTTAAATGGAACCGGTGCGTCTATCTCAATCTCATCTATAAACTGCGTCTGCTGTTTAATGTTAGAGTTATTCATCCCTTCAAGTGTGACAAAGCCAAACAGCGCATCCTCGTTTCCCTCATTTATTATCTCACCTACTACCATCTGCGAGCCAGACAGCTCCAAAACCCTCACACCATATATGGAGAGATCTATAAACCCCTTGATGTAAAAATCGACAATCTTTGATATGGTGAGCTGATCACCGTGCGCATTATAATATGTAATATCTAGCGGTATGCGCAACGTGTCGCCTTTTACCTCCTCTGGAACATATACTGTAGCAGTAAGATATCTGGATGATTTTGGCTCTATATTCCCGACATCCCAGTTTGTCTCTAGAATTATTACATTCTCAACATTTGTAGTCGAAGAGGAATTTTGCATGGTTTCAGTCTGAGTGTTAGTAGCCACAATATCAACACTAGAGATTGGCGCAGTACCATCATTTGCAACTTCTATTACCACATCATTTGATTTGAGTGATGTGAGGAATGGTTCAAGTGCTCTAACATTAATCACACTATCTCCAGTAACTTTGAATGTAAACTCGTAAAACGAAGTCCTGACTCCTGACTCTCTCAGTCTTGAATAGTCCACCTTTACAGCTCCAGGATATTGCTGTATGTCAGTATTTGAATCCACATTAACAAAGAATGTAAGGTGGAATGTATCCCCTGCTACAGAATTAGAGTCACTGTTTGAAAGTATTACAGAGTTTGGTCCATCCGGTGGGGAAAAGCCAAGTGGCAAGGATAGTTGTCCTCGGATTCCAGTAATATCCTGTGTTCCTACATTTGCAAATATTATAGTAAATGGCACATTAGAGTCCCCTGGCTCAACTTCTATCTTTGATCCTGGCGTGCCAAAGTATGCATCAAGAAACTTTACATCACCAAACTTTCTCTCAAATGGAGAGTCTCCAAAACCACCTGATGCTGTCTGGGCTACAGAATCAACAGGGAATGCAAAAAGCAATGCTAGTGCAGCAGACATGCACAATATTATAGAAATGATCATGTTGCTACCTCCAATGTATCCTCAAATGTTTCATCAAATGTTTCATCAAATGTTTCATCAAATGTTTCATCTACTGCCCTGCCATCACGTATTGTAACTACCCTGTCAGCATGACCAAAGTGCTGTCTATCATGTGTCACTATGATAAATGTCTGATTGAGTTTTTTTGCCATTGACTTCATCAGTTTTACAATATTCTCAGATGTGACGCTGTCAAGATTTCCCGTAGGCTCATCGGCAAGCACTATAGAAGGATGTGTGATTAAACCTCTAGCAATTGCCACGCGCTGTGCCTGTCCACCTGAAATCTTGTTTGTACGCTTGTGCAGCTGATCTTCAAGCCCCACTGTTCTGAGCAACTCTACTGCCTCTTTTCTTGCAGTATCATCACTACCTGCTATTTGTCTTGGAAGCAGAACATTTTCAAGCACCGTAAGATCATTTAACAAGTTAGAGAATTGAAAGATAAACCCCAGCTTTTTGTTCCTAAATGAGGATATCTGATTATCATCAAGCTTGCTTGTATCCATTCCATCAATGAAGACCTTGCCCCTAGTCGGACTATCTAGCAGTCCAATCATATTAAGTAATGTTGATTTACCAGAACCAGAGCTTCCAACTATTAAGACAAACTCGCCTTGCTCCACTGAGAATGAAACATTATCAAGTGCTTTAACTTGGCTATCTCCTTCACTATACTTCTTTGTAAGGCCACGCACTTCAAGAACACTAGGCATTACGCATTACCTCCACAGGTAACAACCTAGTGGCCCGGTACGAAGGATACAACGACGCAATTATCGCCAAGATAAATGCCATCAAGGCAGTCTGAGTAATTTTTTCCCAGTTGTAGCTTACCTCTAGTGGAAGACTGTTGTTAAATGACATCTTTGTCTCCTTGGCATAAAACGTATAGCCAAGTCCAGCAGCTGTTCCCACTCCTGCACCAATAGCTCCTATAATCATACCTTGGAAGATAAAGATTATCAGAATATCCTTGCGCTTTGCACCAATAGAGCGCATGATTCCTATCTCTCTAGTCTTTCCATTAACTAGCATCATTTGTATGGTAACTATAGCAAACGCAGAAGACATCATGCCAAAGTAGCCAATCATATTTATCATTGCAATTCCAGAACGAAATCCTGCAAGCTGTTCTTCAGCAGATTCCTCGATTGTTTCAGCTACAAAGTCATCATTAGGAAATGCCGCAAGAAAGAACTCTTTTACCTCAAATGCTTTAGAAGGATCATTGAGTTTTACCATAAATGAACCCGTATCCCCATGTCTGCTCATCATATCTCGCAATGTATCAATATGTATCACAGCAGTATAATCAAATCCTTGACCACCTGGTGACTTTGCAATTCCAGATACGGTGAATCGTCTGATTTGGTCCTCACCCCATCTATCCACCACCAATACCTTCAAGCTATCCCCTACTTGCGCATTTCCTAAATTTTCTGCCACATTAGAGCCAAGCACAATTGAATTTCTAGAAAAGACATATGTCCCATCAGCAATGGTCTGATGTACTGTCGAGGCCCTGACATCACGGAACGGATCAACACCAACTATTGGAATGCGATTCTCCTCAATTAGACTGCCATTTTTTGTCATGTTTATTTCTGCAGTTGATGAGAGCCGCGGTGTAGTCGCCTCTACATATGGAATCCGTTCAAACCAGCTTGCAAGTGACAAATCTGATTTATCTATAAAATCAGCTTCATCTGTTACAAGAATGTCGCCATTCCTATAGTCACTAATATCACGCACTATAGCATCAAAGAGTCCCTGAAAGATTACAAAGTTTACATGAATTACCAAAATTCCTATCATAACTGCTAGTACAGCCCCAATTAGGCTACTTTTTTTGTTAAATAGCATGCGTTTTGCTAGGCGCAGTCTATAGTCCATGTCGGATTTAGAATAGTCTCATATATAATGTAATTGGTAATTAATAGTGTAAATACAGACAATTTTATATCAAATTAGTTATTTTTATATGGTATTATACAAATTTAGATGATAAATTGGACAATTTAGATATGAAGATTCTAAGCAGACTACTCAACAATTGTAGGGAATCAGACAGACAGATTGGAAGAAAAGTAGGCATATCTGGTGGTGCTGCAAGTGCTAGAATCCGCAAGATGGAAGGCTCTGGAGTAATTGAGCGCTTTGCAGTAAAGGTAGAGCCGCCCGTGTTTGGGTATGGTGTGTTGTATATTGTAGTCTCAGGTCAGAACATCAACGGGATACTCAGGCAGTTAAGTTTGGTAGGTGAGCCATTCTTTGCAGTGCCATGTGTAGGAGGAATCACAGTGTGTAGTATTGTGATAAAAGATGAGATGCAACAAAAGATAGAGCTTGTAAGCAGACTCATGAAGGATGTAAGAGTACTGACAATATTTGAGGCAGAAAATCCCACACATGACACAAGCCTGACAAGAACAGATCTTGAGATATTAGAAGAGCTCATGGCACATCCTAGACAAAAGATAGAAGAGATCTCAAATAGTACGGGTCTCTCAACTAAAACCGTAACACGGTGTATTGAAAAACTACACGGACATGATGGAGTCCAATTTACACTAGTGTATGACCCAACAAAGATTGAGGATTTTATTCCGCATGTCATACTAGCAAGCATTGGCAATAAGACGAAAAATACACTTGCCATACTAGAAAAAGAGTTTTCAGAATCATTTCTACAGATGCCATTTATTGCAAAAAATCAGATAGTTTTATTCATGTACAGTAGGAACATATTCAGGATGGATGATTTAACTCAAAAAGTTACAAGTATAGAAAATGTAAAGTCAACAGATTTGTTTATCCCAAAAAAAATATCCCTCCTTGAGGACTGGTTGAAAAACGCAATAAAAGATGCTAGAAAGTCACCCAAACTTCACATCACATACAGGCAAGCTGGATAGGAAATGATATAGTGGTGGTATGGTGATATGGTGAAAGATGATATGGCAGAAAATGGTATAGCAGAAAAGTACAAAATGAAAAAAAAGAAAATCTATGATGGTGCAGTACTTGGACTATCCATTTATGAGGGTATGATTGAGGGAAGAAATGTAAAGCGCGAGATAATTGAGCATCGCGGTGCAGCAGCTATGCTTGCCTTTGATGAGGATGGAAAAGTAATACTGGTAAGACAAAATAGATTCCCTCATGGGGATGTGTTAGAAATTCCCGCAGGAACACTAGAGAGAGGTGAGGACCCAAAAGAGTGTGCCTTTCGGGAACTCAAAGAAGAAACAGGGTATAGAGCTAAAACCATGACCCACATGATAACATACTATCCCTCAATTGGGTATAATACAGAAGCCATCCACTGCTATATGGCATCAGGACTAGAAATTGCTAGTCCAAGTCCGGATGATGATGAAATTATCACCACAGTAAAGATGGACTTTGAGGAATTATTCAATATGATAAAGGCAGGAAAGATACAAGACTCTAAGACCATCTGTGCAGTATTGCTTTATGCCACAAGTAACTAGCCGTTGTATATCGGCTTTACCAAGTCTGCCACATCAGCCCAAGACTTTGCCGTTCTCTCAAACATGTAAACCAAATCTACAACAGCAATTGGGATTTGTTTTTGACTAACAAGATCTGTCCTAAACGAGCCGAGTTTCTCTTGGTATATTCTGTGCATTGATATTGCCTCAATTGCCAAGCGCCTATCTGGAGTAGTAAATGCATCAATTGATTTTTCTGCCAAAGTGGCAAAGTTTCTAACTAGCCCGGAAATTCTCTTTGCATGATGTCTTGAGAGATGTGATGAGTACAAATATGCTGCAAGCTCTACTATAGTGTCACCTGCATTTTCTAGCAAATTTGCAGCAACCCTATAATCAAGTATGTCTATATTTTCCAAGTTAAACGCGCTTGCAAGTCTTTGGTCAAT
>JAPOPJ010000018.1 GCA_026712925.1 Nitrososphaerota archaeon | reverse complement strand
TTCCCATCCCTGATGCCACCAGTGGCGTGGTTCCGATTCCAGAAAACGGGTCAAGCACGTTTCTTGCATCAATTGAACCAAGCAGACGAGATACCAGTTCCACGGAAAACCCCTCCTTGTATTTCATCCAGCGAAATCCTGGAACACTCTTGTTTCCTTGATATGATACGATCTTGCGATTCAGGCTTGGATCTACAGCAATTGTTTTGACAATGTGATTAGGCGAACGTGTTGCAGATGCCATTGTAGTGCGTTCAGTTTGAAAATCATGGTGCAACGTGCTGACCATGTTTATTTTACCTGACCAACCATCACAACCATATTCTTGCCTTTGCTCACAAATCTAATTCCGTCTGGGATTCCAAACATCTCAACAATGGGCCTTGGCATCCTACAGATATAACTTCCTAAAATATAGTTTAAGGCTACTTCAAACTTTGTCTCATTTTTCTTCCATTTGGACATTTCCTGAATTATAGTAAATTGAAATACATTATTATGCATTACTTATCAGAGACTACCCCACAAATTCGAGGCTTTTTCTAATTTAATTCTCTGATGGAGTATATGGTTTGTCTGAATATATCATTGAAACAATTCAGATTGCTGTATCCACAGAACAGATTTGATATGTTAGAGTGTATTTAGTATTGGCTCTGCTGGGAATGCTCTGAGGATTTACCAAAAACCTCGAATTTGTGGAAGAGTCTGCCATGCATGCAAATCATATACCATGAATTGATGTGCCATACTCTTTTTCAATGCTAGAGCTAGAGATTTCAGGAACCGGTGACTGGAGTCGTGCTACTGTGGCATCAAGATTAATCCCCTTGCATCCCTCTACAATGAACTTTTCCTGATGTGCTTGGTCATACCCCAATGCTATAACCTGTGGCCTTACTGCATCTACAGTCTTAAAGATATCACCTTCCTTACCCACCAATGCAACATCTACCATACTCAACGAGTTTACAAGTTCTCTTCGTTGCTCTTGGTTGTGAAGTGGTCTTCGCTTCTTCATCTTTACTGCCGTGTTATCAGTAGCCACTACTACTACAAGTATATCCCCTAGTGACCTGGCGGCATTTAGCGTATGTATGTGACCAGGATGTATTATATCAAAGACACCGCCTGCAAGCACTACTCGAATCGAGTCACGTCCAAGCTCTGTCATGGTATTCCCATCATCACTTACCAGACTATTTCTTATCAACTTGTCAATTCCCAAAGCATACTCTTTGGATATGATGTGTCTTTCTTGCATTACATCATCTAGTTTCTTGTTACTGATTTTTGCAACATACATGCACTCTAAAATTGATTTTTCTAGTACATTCACGCATTTCATACATATTGCCCTCTCTTTAATTCATCGATTCAGTCACATTTTTGGGCCTAGACCCTTTTGGATTCGAAGTGCATCAACTAGCCCATCGGCATATCCTATGGATAACACTGCAACTTCATCTTGACCATCCTCTAGGAATCTCTCAGCATCTCGTATGTACAGCTCTGCATTCTCCAATATCATTTCATGTTCACCATCTTTACAGCACGCCTTTACCTCCTCTAGCGCCTCACGTATCATTGGGACGTATTTTTTCATCATTTGTGTAGAGATTTTCTCAGTAATGTTATCCTGTGGCTCATCTAGGCAGATAGATGTTGCTTTGAGCGCATCAGATTCTGTAAAATGGAGTCTTCCTGGAATTATTATCGTATGCGGCGGCATGCCAAAATCAGCATCCAGCAGACTTGATATATTACCACACATGATTCCCTGCTTGATTTGTCCTACTCTTGAGGCAACAATTGCAAATGTTGCAGGGCTTAGTACATGTCGCTGCTGGCCATCCTCTGTGCGCAAAAGATTATTCAATGCATCCTTTGGGTCTAGAAAAAAATCCTTGTCTTGATTATACTCTAAGAGTAGTACTGTGTGATTCCCTTCAATTATATTTTTATAAATTACATAGTATGGAGTGGTAAGTGATTCTGCATCACTCATCACAGTAGCAATTCTTCCAATCTTGTAAAAGTGCAGTCCGCACTCACCAATTAATGATGTTAAAGATGACGATGCATGTATGGCGCAGGTCTTGATGTTATCCATAGTAGCACGTGTGCGCAGTTCTGTGTGCGTTGTTGCAACGTATGGATCCCCATACGAAAGTAATACCACATCATTTTTCTTTGCGTTTTTCAGTATCTCAGAGCCATCTTCAACAAGCCAACGCTTTGCAATATGGAACTCTCCGTGTGACATTTTTTTTATCTTTGCAAGTTCTATATCACTTATGGGGCTGGTAAACTGCTCCATGTATATGATATCTGCATCAGATAATACCTTGACTGCTTGACTTGGAATCGAGTCATAACCCGATATCCCCATACCTACAAACCAGAGCATCGGCTCATCTTTTTGTCGTGAAGTCTTTTCAGGTGTGCTAGTGCACGTTTTAGAATTTCAATTCCACTAAGATACTCTTCAATTGAAACTTTCTCATCTATAGTGTGAGCTTCGTGTGGATCCCCCGGACCATAAGTAACTACAGGTATATTCCACCGATTCCCTAGTATGTTCATATCCCCCGTGCCTGTCTTTCTAATTAATGTCGGCCTATCATTTACTACATCAATTACGCCAAGCGTGATAGCCTTGACTATGGGTGAGTTGTGTGGTGCCTCAAAGGATTCAGTCTCATCAAGTATAGAGTAAATTGCCTCCACACCTTGCCTTGCCGCAATATCCTTTACAAGTATTGATATTCTCTGCTCCACATTCTTGCAGTTCATGTCAACTGGAATGCGGATATCAAGTGTAAGTGTGCATTCCTTGGGAGTTACATTGTGGCTACTTCCACCTGAAATCTCAGTCATTGTTGCAGTAAGAAGCATTCCTTTTGTTTTTTCCTCCTGGCCTGATTCTAGATTATTTTTTATCTCCTTTGAGAATATCATGGCCTCATCTATTGCATTCTTTGAGAGCCACGGAGCACTAGCATGTGCACTATCTCCTACGTTTATCTTTAGTGTGATTGCAAGCCTGCCCTTGTATGCAATAGTTACTTTTTTTATTCCGCTTGGCTCACCAAAAATCGCATAATCAATATCCATCTTTTCATTTACTAAATTTTTTATTCCTGCTGCATTTCCTTCCTCATCTACTGCACCTACAAAGACTACAGTCCCGCATCCGTTTTGAACAGATGCGGCTGCAAACAGCATCGCCATAAGAGGAGCTTTTGCATCAGATGCACCACGTCCGTAAAGAAAGTCACCTTCACGTCTCACTCGAATTTTACCTGGGACTACATCCATGTGACCACATAGTAAAATCTTGGGGGAGCCTGATCCCTTTTTTGCAATTATATTTCCCACATCATCTATTCTGATATCATCAAATCCAAGATCATCACATTTATCTGCAAGAAACTCTGCCATCGGGGTTTCGCTAAGGGATGGTGTATACAGACTGAGTGCTCTCTTGAGCATCTTTACTGTAAACCTTGGTGTAACAGAAAAATTAGAATCCAATTTACTTTACCTGCTGTACCGCATAATCTAACATTAGGGATGGAATATCTACACCACATACCCGAACAGTATTTTTGTATTCAGTAGTGTTATTCACCTCATGAACCACCAGTCCTTTTTTGTCATCCTCCATTAAATCCACACCTACAATATCTCCCTGTACTGCATTTTTTGCCTTAATACACATTTCTTCCATCTCTGCAGTTACCGGGCACGCTGTTGCAACTCCTCCTAGTGCCATGTTTGTCTTCCAACTATTATCCCCGGATGTGCGATATATGGCAGCTACTATTTTATTGCCCACCATGATTGCTCGAATATCCCTAGGTGGTCTTTTTACAAACTCTTCTAGATAGTGTATCTGGTATATGGGGTACATGCCTTCTCTGCCTTCAAGTACGGCTTCTGCAGAGTCTTTGTCATTTAACTTTGAGATCAACCTCCCCCAACTTCCAACTGTAGGTTTTATTACCATTGGGTATCCTTGAGAATCTAGTGAATCTAATGCCGCATCCTTTGAGAATGCCACAGTAGCGTATGGTGTTGGGACACCTGCTTTTTTTAGCAACATGTGTGTGAATAGTTTATTTCCTGCAAAAATTCCAGTGTTAAGACAGTTAATTACACGAACACCCATACCCTCTAGAGCAGCAGTTGAATGAAGATTTCTATAATAACTTACACACCTCTGAACTACTACCCCGTAATCATCGGGTGTTTTTTCCAAATTTAGTGCAAGCTTCTTACAGTCTACCATCTGGATTTTAAGGCCAGCATTTCTGCCTGCCTTTAGCAGTTCTTTTTCTTCCCAGCGGATGGTATCATAAAGAATGGTAACGTCAGGACTCACTGCCCCCAATCCTCGCCAACCGCCTGGGCAGGCTTTAGATCAAAACCATCTGAACCTTTTGCTAACTCAAAACTTGCACCGCATTCAGGACACGTTACAATTTCACCCTCAAGCGCATCACTTGGAATGGAGATATCTGCGTCACATTCGTCACATTTTGTCATACTAGTCACCATACCTACTTTACAGTCACTAATTATCTTTTTTGCCGTATTTCAGTTAACCCACTAGTAGCGAAAATCGCAGATTTTTGCCCTTAAAACCAAAGTGTAGTGATGGCATCCACAAACTCGAGACTTTTGCTAATTTGAACCTCTGAACTTGACATATACATCACGGTTGAAATTTGAGGAGTTTTAGATTTTTTAGCAATTTTAAAAATGAATTTTGGGACATGATAATATATGGTCACTCTTGTTGCGTTTGTGTTATAGATGTGATAAACTCCCCTGGGCATCTTTTGCATATTCAAGCAGAGTTTGTGAAGGTAGTAATCTACTAAATAATGTGTGACTAGCCGCGCTTTCTGCTAGTTCTGGCCATCCTTTTTTCCATTCCATCATCAAGCGGCAGTTCTATGAGGTCACCCATCCGGAGTTTCTTTAGGCCCAGAGCAACATCCTTTGCTTGCTCTTCATTATCATCTAGTCCCAAAAGCGACATTAGATATGCTGCACCAGTCTTTCCTGCAAGCTCACCAAATACAATCCTTCTCCTGTTCCCCACAGCACGTGGTGGTATAGGCTCGTATGCTGCCGGGTTTCGCAAAATTGCTGCCAGGTGGGTTCCTGCCTTGTGTTTGTATGCAGAAGAGCCTACAATTGGCTTGGAGTCATACGGTGTTATTGATGTGTAATCCTCAATTAACCTTGATAAATCCAATAGCATGTCCAGTCTAAAGTCATTTGGTGACTTGTACAGATATGTCAGTGCTACTGCAACCTCTGCTAGCGGTGGTATTCCAGTCCTCTCCCCGATGCCGTCTATGGTGGTGTGTATTTGGTCCACTCCTGCATCACATGCTGCAAACGCATTTGCAAGTGCAAATCCAATGTCGTTGTGCACATGTGCATCAAGTGGGACATCGATTTCATTCCGTACCTTTTTGACAAAATTGTACATTCCTATGGGGCGTAGTATGCCAACAGTATCTGGCAAGCTTATTCTATCTACTCCTGCATCAGATATTGCCCTGCACATATCAAGTAAAAATTTTGGTTCAGCCCTGCTACCATCCTCCACTGTAAAGCGAATCTTCAATCCATGTGACTTTGCATACTCCACAGTACTGACTGCCCTCTCCATTGCCTGCGCCCTTGTAATGCGCAACTTGTCACGTAAGTGTATGTCCGATACACCAAGATATGCCGCACACCACGACGCATCACAGGATAGTGATACATCAACATCCTCTTTTAATGCCCTACCATGAGATACGATATCTGCCCTCAGACCCTGCTGAATTATAGTCTTAGTTGCCTCCTTGTGATCACCAGAAACGATTGGTGAAATTTCAATCTGATCAACTCCGAAATAATCTAGCATCCATGCAATCTGTATTCGTTGCTTGTTGGTAAATGACACACCAGGATGTTGCTCACCTTCCCTTAGCGTGCTATCTAGTACACGAATTTTCTTTGGGTTTTTGGCGTACGCATTATACACATTTGCATGATAGTTTGGGTCTTCCATTACAAAATTCGTTTCTTAATATTGAAAATATAAAGATACCCGTACTAGAATCGTTGAAAACCAATAATTTATATACGAAAATAGCCGATTTTCATATATTTTAACTGATATTCGTTTTGTTTATCTCTATTATCTTGAATGAGTGTCTTGGATGAGTGTCTAGCATCATTGTACGATAATGCAGACATGACTAGGCCATTTTAGCTTGGACATAATTCTACAAGATACAGACAGACCAGTCACACATCATACTAGACACTAGGAAATAATCACACCCTCAGAGTATTCTTCTTAGAATTATTACTGTATTAGTGTCAGTGACACCAGGTATCTTTCTTAGCGCATCAATGCTAGAGTTGATTGCAGTTATACTCTGTGCAGTAATTATTGTAGTTATATCATACTGACCTGTTATCTCATATACTGTTCTTACACCGTTTAACTTTGCAAGTTTTAGAGAAACCTTGGATGTATCTGTTGCAGAATCTACAGATACTAGCACTAGTGCACTAGTTGTGTTTGCACCACCTAAATCTACTGTGAATTTTTTTATAGTGCCACTATCTACCAAATTCTTTACCCTTCGCCGAACAGCAGATTCTGAGAGTTTTAGTTTTTTTCCAATATCTACAAATGACTCCCTTGAATCTTCTGTCAGATACCCAATTATTGCCTCATCAACTTTATCCTTGAACATTTCTCTTTTTCTCCTCCACATCAAGTACAGAATCAAGTCTTTGTAAAACTTTTGCAATTTCATCTTCAGATATTACAAGTGGTGGGAGTAATCTCAAAATATTCCTACCCGAATATAACATCAAGACACCCTCATTTATCAAGTTCATCAATATGTCTCGGACTTCAAACTTTAACTCTACACCTATCATGAGTCCCATACCCCTAATTTCTCTGATTATAGGATGCTTTGCCTTTAGTTTCTCCAAGCCATCCATGAGGATTTTTCCCATCTCTTGAGAATTTTGAATCAACCCATCAGTTGTGAGTGATTCTAGTGCTGCCATGCCAGCCGCACATGATAGTGGATTTCCACCAAATGTTGAGGAATGCTCACCCTTGCTGACAGCAGCTAAGATGTCTGGTCGAACCAAAGTAGCTCCCATTGGAACACCACCTGCAATGCCCTTTGCTAAACACAGTATATCCGGGGATGTGTCCCAGTGATCACATGCCCACATGCGCCCAGTTCTTCCTAGGCCAGCTTGAATCTCATCAAATATCAGCAATATGCCCCGCTCATCGCAAAACTTGCGAACCTGCTGCAAGAATCCATCTGGTGCTACATTAATTCCACTCTCGCCTTGAATTGGCTCTAGTATTACAAATGCAGTATCCTCATCAACTACATCTTGGAGGGAGTCCATATCTCCAAAGGATGCAAAGGCAACTTTTTCAACAAGCGGTGCAAATGACTTTCTATACTTTGGGTTAAATGTAATAGATAGTGCGCCAAATGATTTTCCGTGGTAAGAGCCCTTCATGGCAACCATTCCTTTTTTCCCAGTGAATTTTCTTGCAAACTTTATGGCAGCCTCGACTGCTTCTGCACCGCTATTATTAAGATGAACCTGTGTTAGCCCCTCAGGTGCAAGTCCGATGAGTTTTTCAAGGAATTTTCTCCGTGTATCATTGTATAGGGAGCTGTGCACGGTTATTATCTTATCAGCCTGTGTTTTGATTGCATCAGATACGCGCTTGTTGCCATGGCCTACTAGCGCTACACCATATCCGCCCATACAATCAATATACTCCTTGCCATGCACATCCCATACACGAGCACCATCTCCTCGCTCTACAGTAACTGGAAACCTCTGATAGAGACTTCCCATGTATTGGTCCTCACTCATGCTGGATCACCGTACAAGAGTCATGGGATATGGCAGCAGATATGGGATTCTCCTTTTGCCCGTTTGCAATAAGTGCCTCAGATACCCCCATATCTAGGGCTTCAGTAGAGGCAAGTATCTTTTTTTCCATTCCAGGTCCTATTTTTGGTCGTATCTCTTTTGCCTCAGCAAGTGTCAATTTTGGAACTAATTTGTCATCTAAAAGCAATCCATCTACATTGGTAATGAATAGTACCCTGTCTGCTGCTATGCTTCCTGCTACATATGCTGCAGCCCTGTCCCCATCTACATTTAAAAAATCACACTCTTCACTAAGTGCAATCGGAGATATTACAGGAGTCAATCCCTGGTCTAGTAGCATTTGTAAAAATTCTGAATTTATTCCAGTTATCTTGCCTGTATAACCACCATCAATTGCCTGCTTTCGTCCTTTATCATTAATAATGAGGAGTCTTTTTTTCCTGTCTGCCTGCATGACTTGAGCATCTGCACCAGACAGTCCGATTGCATTGATACCATTTTGTTGCAACATTCGGACTATGGTTTTATTTATTCTACCAGACATTACCATGGTAAAAATTTCAGCAGTCTCCCTATCAGTGTATCTGCTTTTGATTCCACTTGGAGATGTGACAAATTTTGGCTCCTTGCCAAGCTGTTCACATACATGTGTCACTTCTTTTCCCCCGCCGTGTACAATTACCAAGCCTTCATTTTGCGCTATCTTTTTCACATCTGGTATGAATGAAGGATGTAGATTGTCAACTACACTTCCGCCTATCTTTATGGTGATCATTTCTATACCGGTGTAAGCGGAGTATATCTGAGTCCGTTCATTTCATCAAATCCGCACATGACATTCATATTTTGGATGGCAGAACCTGCCGCACCTTTCATAAGATTATCAGATGCAGAAAGTGCTACAAGTCTTTTGTTGTCCTCATCTATGTCAAAGCCAATATCACAAAAGTTTGAGCCAACAAGAAACTTTGGGTCAGGGAATTTGTATAGGCCGTTCTTGTCGCGAATCAGTCGCACAAACTTTTCCTCGCCATATTCACTACGGTAAATCTTCCACAAATCCTTCTCGCTAACATCCTTGTTGAGAAATGTGTGATTGGTGCAAAGTATGCCACGTACCACATCCACTGCATGTGGACTCATTGAAACTGAAATCTTTTTTCCTGCAACACGACTTAGTTCCTGCTCAATCTCACCTGTATGCCTGTGCTTTGCAGGCTTGTATGGTCGAATTACCCCTGCTCGCATAGCATGAGCAGTACCAGCGCCAGAGCCAGCACCAGATGAGCCAATCTTTGAATCAACTACTATATGCTGTGTATCAATAAGGTCATTTTTGACAAGCGGTGCTATTGCAAGCATTGATGTTACTGCCATGCAGCCAGGACAAGATACCAGCTGTGCTTTTTTTATCTCTTCTCTATGTAATTCAGGGACACCAAAGACGGATTTTGCAAGATAGTCTGGATGCGGATGCTCCCAGCCATACCACTTGTCATAGTCTTGAGGATCATGCAGACGATAATCCGCACTCAGATCAATTATCTTAATACCCCTATCATATAATGCCTTTACAATTTCAGTTGCCGTACCGTGTGGTACGGCAGTAAATACAATATCACATTTGTTAGCCAGCTTTTCATAATCTAGCTCTGAAAATGTAATGTCAGTGAATCCCTTTAGACTTGGCTGAATCCTGTGCAGGTACTGGCCCACATGCTGCCTTGATGTAACCATAGCAATTTCAATATCGGGGTGATTTACCAGTAATCGGAGTGTCTCCCCGCCTACATATCCAGATGCACCAACAACGCCTACATTCATGATACACACCATCACAGAGGGTATAATTTATTTCCTAACATGATTCACAGCAAATTCTACCATCTCCCGAGGTATGTTCCTCTGAGAGACTCGAGATAAGCCCTTGAACTCGACTGTATTATTTACCTCATGGACTACTAATCCGCGGGAATTATCCTCCATCATGTCTATACCCAGGATTCCACCACCTACTGCCCGTGATGCCCTACTTGCAAGATCTTCTATCTCTTTTGTAATCTCACAGAGTTCCGGGTCAGCACCGGTGGCAATGTTAGTCTTGAATCCGCCTGAAGACTTTCTATACATGGCAGATACAGGCTCATCACCAATTGTAATTACTCGTATATCTCTTGGAGGTCGATTAACCACATCTTGGAGGTAGTAAATTCTGTCATGTGGGCTGTCAGTAATTCCTCTAATCTCAAGTATGGCATCAGCTGTATCACGGTCCTTTAGTTGGACTACTCCACGTCCCCAGCTGCCTATTACGGGTTTTATTACAAGTGGGTATCCGGCCTCTTCAATGCTTTTCAAGGCAGCCTCGCTAGAAAATGAAAAGCGTGTCTTTGGTGTAGGGATGTTGTTTTTCTTTAAGAGTAGTGTTACAAACATCTTATTCCCACATAGACTGGCAACATCAAATCTGTTCAATACAGGAGCACCCAAAAACTCTAGACATGAGGTAAAATGAAGACCCCGAAAGTAGCTCACACATCTCTCTAAGACTACATCGCCCAGATCAAGGTCATCTCTTTTGCTGTCAGTGCTGATATTGGTGATCTTGGCATCAAGTAGTATGGCATCGTGTCCTAGTGCAGATGCCTCTTTTTGAAGCATCTTTTCTTCAGATCGCAGGCGATCAAACACGATGCAGACTCTTGACATTACTCTCCCCAGTCTTCGCCTACGCTTTCTGCTTGCTTTAGCTCGACATTTGATCCGTCTTTCTTTGCTATCTCAAAGTCGGTACCGCAATCAGGGCAAGAGATAATCTCTCCTACAGAGGCATCATCTGGTATGTTTAGAGTCGCGTCACATTCCGGGCAGTTCATGTTTTTGTTGACCTTTTCTTTTGTAATTTATTAGCTTCTGTTGACTGGATTCCCCACAATTCTACAAAGCCCTTGGCAAGTCTCTGGTCAAATGTAGAGCCTGTACCATATGTAGCCGCCTCACGACTATACAAAGAGTGCCTAGATTTTCTTCCCACTACTCTCAGACTCCCTTTGTAGAGTTTTAGTTTGACTACTCCAGATACTACACCCTGTGAGGACTCTATGAAGGCATCTAGATTTTGTTTGAGTGGATCCTGCCAGAGTCCCGAATATGCCATGTATGCCCACTGATCATCTACCATAGGTTTGAATTTGTTCTGGTGCTTTGTGTGGACCATCTTTTCCAAATCAGTGTGTGCTTCTATGAGACAAGTAGCAGCTGGTGTCTCATATACCTCTCTTGACTTTATTCCAACTATACGATCCTCAATATGATCAACTATTCCCACCCCGGCAGCTCCTGCCTTTTTGTTGATATACTCTACTAGTTTTACTGGGTCTAACATTTTTCCATCAACTGCCACCGGGACACCCTGGTCAAATTTTATCTCCATGTATGTAGGCTTGTCAGGTAGATTCTTTGTCCGAACCCAGATGAATGCATCATCAGGCGGCTCTGCATAGGAATCTTCAAGTACGCCGCCCTCAATTGCTCGACCCCACAGGTTTTGATCAATGCTGTATTTTTTTGCCACCGTATCAATATCTATTCCCTGCTCTTGTGCAAACTTTAGCTCAGTCACACGGTCAAGATTCTTGTCTCGGATGGGTGCTATAATTGGCAAGTCAGAGCCAGAACGCAATGTAACATCAAATCTTACTTGATCATTTCCCTTCCCGGTGCATCCATGTGCTAGAGAAGTGACTTTTTCTTTTTTTGCAATATAGAGTATTTTTTCTGCAATTAGAGGCCTTGCAAGTGCTGTTGCAAGACAGTACTTTTTTTGATACAGGGCATTTGCCTTGATTGAAGGAAAGACATAATCTGTGACAAATTCTTTTTTGGCATCAATGTTGTAGTGCTTTTTCACACCAAGTTTTTTTGCCTTGGCCGTTATCTTTTTCTGGTCATCACCTTGGCCTACATCTACTGTTACTGTAATTACATCCATCTCGTGTTCTTCTTGCAGATATTTTACCACGACTGAGGTATCAAGGCCGCCAGAGAATGCAAGGATGCTTTTTTTAGTCATGTGATAATTTTCCCGTTGTAGTTTAGAATTTATCTTTTGTGATGTGGTGTGGTGTATTTGCTGATATATCTACACATCATGTCTCATTGTACCAGTATAACGTATCTCACATCATATCTCACATCATATCTGCACACATCTGCATGATATAGTACGTACTAGCTTGAGCTAAAATCCGATTATTATTTAACCATCCAATATAACGCTGTTTTATGAAAATACGTTCTATTGTTGGTATAGTTATAGTCGGCATTGCACTTTCTGTTGTGACAATTATTATAACAACCAACGAGCCAGTAGATGAGAACAGACTAAGAATTGCATACTTTCCAAACGTTGGTCATATAGTTCCCATTGTAGGTATTGAAAAGGGATTTTTTGTAGAGGAGATTGGTTCAGAGTATGTTATAGAGACCAGACTCTTTGATAGCGGACCGCAGGTAATTGAGGCATTGTTTGCAGACTCAGTTGATGTGGCATATGTTGGGCCAGGTCCGGCAATCAACGGTTTCTTAAACTCTGAAAAAAATGACCTAAAGATATTATCAGGTGCTGCTAGTGGTGGTGCAAGTTTTATAGTGCATCCTGATTCGGACATTATCACAGTATCTGATTTTGCAGGTAAAAGAATTGCAGTACCACAGATAGGCAACACACAAGATGTATCACTGCGTCACTACCTAGATGTGAATGGATTAAAGCCTGCCGAGAGAGGAGGTAGTGTGACTGTGTATAATATTTCAAATCCAGATACGTATACGCTCTTTGTAAAGGGCGAGATTGACGGGGCTTGGGTCGCAGAGCCATGGGCAAGCATCCTAGAGATGGAACTAGGAGGGACAAGGTTATTTCATGAGGAGGAGTTATGGCCTGACGGTAGATTTGCATCAGTGCTACTAATTGGAAGTACAAGTTATACTCAAAAAAATCTCAGTGCTACCCATAACCTGTTAGTTGCGCACGACAAAACCATACAGTGGATCAACCAAAATCCAAAAGAGTCAAGGGACATATTCAATCAATTTCTAACTGATACACTTGGTCAGCCCCTGTCAGATAAAATTGTAGATGCGGCACTATCAAACCTAGAGATTACATCAGACCCTATCCCAGAGTCCATACATATGTTTGCCAAGCGAGCAGACAAGCTAAATTATCTGGGAAGAAATGGGTATGACCTATTTAGTATATTTTGGCATGATAACGACCCGTATAACATCATAGGCGGTTTGACAGCGAGGGGGCTTGATTCATCAGATACACCACACAGTATGGATTCAAATTCCAACCCAGAGGGGGATACGTAGATTGGCAAAACTCGAAGCAAAAAATATTGTAAAATACTTTAATCATGATTCACACAAACTAAAGGCACTTGACGGGATAAATCTGAAAGTTGATTCTGGGGATTTTGTGTGTCTAGTAGGTCCGTCTGGTTGCGGCAAGTCCACATTCCTACGCATAGTTGCAGGGCTGGAAACCCAAGATGACGGTGAGATAGTCTTTGATGGCCGCCCTGTATCAGGCACTGGGCCAGAACGAATCATGGTATTCCAGGAAGGTGCACTCTTTCCGTGGCTCAAGGTTCAGGATAACGTAGAATTTGGATTAAAGATGGCTGGCATTCCAAAGGAGGAACGTGCCAAGATATCCAACAGATACCTAGATATGATGCAGTTAACCAAATTTGCAGACGCATACACATACCAGCTTTCCACTGGGATGAAGCAACGCGTCGCCATTGCGCGCGCGTTAGTGATGGATCCCGACGTATTATTGATGGATGAGCCATTTGCCGCACTAGATGCACAGACACGCGACCTTTTACTAGTAGAGATGCAATTAATCTGGGAGAAGACAAAAAAGACAATATTGTTTGTTACTCATAGTGTTGCAGAGGCATCAGTGCTGGGAACCAAAATAGCAGTATTTAGCAACCGGCCATCAGCAATAAAAAAAGAGATGGAAAACAACGCCACCAGACCCAGAGTCATGGAAGACGAGTCACTTCGAGAAATTCAACAAAACATCCTGGCAGAATTGAGGCCGGAGGTCAAAAAGAGTACGTAGGTGTGCACGGGTGGCAAAAAAATACACAGTATGGAGAATTGTATTCTATATTGGAATTATAGCTATCTGGCAGGTAGTTGCAACTGCAGGTGTGTGGCCCAGTAACATATTCCCATCCCCGTACGAGGTTGCAGAAGATTTGGCCTATGGGGTAGCAGACGGAAGTTTGTTTTACGGTATGGCAACTAGTATGTGGCGCCTTGCAGTAGGACTAGCAATAGCAATCGGCGGTGGTATGATTCTTGGCATATTCATGGCAAGAATGGAGATAGTCAATCAGACCATAGGTTCGCTGGTTTTGGGACTCCAGTCCATTCCATCAATAGCATGGGTACCAATCGCTATTCTGTGGTTTGGCCTAAATGCAGGTGGGATAATCTTTGTAGTTGCAATAGGTGCTATATTTGCAGTAACGATAAACACGTATACTGGTGTCAAAAATATCGACCCGCACTACATCGAGGCTGCACGGAACATGGGTGCAAAGGGAATACAGTTGGTAATCAACGTCTTGATTCCAGCAGCATTTCCGTACATGATTTCTGGATTCAAACAGGGTTGGGCATTTGCATGGAGAGGTGTCATTGGTGCAGAATTGTTATTCTCATATCTGGGGTTAGGATTCTTGCTAAATGCTGGGCGCTCACTAAATGATGTCTCCCAGGTAATTGCAATAATGCTAGTCATAATGGGAATAGGCCTAGTCATTGACGGCTTTGTATTCAAGAGGCTGGAAAACAAGGTAATGTCTAGGTGGGGTCTCAGATAGCAATGCCATACCACCATGACATGCCTACATACTTTTGAAGTGTGGTGTCATTGTCACTTTGTCTTGTTATGTAGGCACTATATCTCACAACTTGAACAATTAGTGATAACCAACCCCACTACATCTGGCATGCCACTATGTGTCAAGATTTGCAAATCGTGCATACTTTTTCCATATTCAGTGGAATGGCAAGATTTGCAAATCGTGCATACTTTTTCCATATTCAGTGGAATGGCAAGATTTGCAAATCGTGCATACTTTTTCCATATTCAGTGGAATGGCA
>JAPOPJ010000259.1 GCA_026712925.1 Nitrososphaerota archaeon | reverse complement strand
TTCCGCAAGTTTGAAAGAAGAAACAGAGCCATATTATGACTATCTGCCACGTCATATCTTGCTATATCTTGACTATTTGTGATCCGTGATGGGTCAGAAAGCTTGCTGTGCTGTGTTCCAAGACCAATAATTGATTTTCTTGATAATCCCAAATCAATTCAATTTGTAATTGAGGGGAAAAACATAGTGGTTAAAGGTGGAAAGAAATAATATTAAAATTAATCAAAAATAACATTCTTTTACAAATTCAGTATTTTTGTTAAATTTGTAACATATTCAATAGATATCCATTTCATCACTTTAAGATGATAAAATCAATCTTGTATATTATAAAGAATTTAGTTCATCCCAATCATATCAGATAATATCAAGATAGTCTATTAACAAACCCCAAATTTGTAAAAGAATTAGTACATCATACTAATTAACTTGTTTTGTATATCATGAACATGCAAAATAATACATACTACACAGATGACATAGGATGCAAAAGTATGATGTCCATAGGAATGGAGCATTTTGGACCCATTCTGAGTGGAAATATAGATCTCAAACCACTCACGTTATTTGTAGGGCCTAATGGGTGTGGCAAATCACATATTGCTACACTCTTGTATGCTATGAGTAAGTTGGAACATGATTATGAGAATGCACGATTTCATTTTAGAAACGAACTATCAGTTATCAAAGAGATCAAAAAAGAAGCAATAGAATTAGAGAAAAAATATCAAAACAAAAAGAATATGCCCATTTATACAAAAATTCTAGCCAAATTAGCAAATCCAGAGACTGATTTGGAACGTATACTCCAAAATAATTTTACTATTAATAATATACAAAAAGGACAAAACCGCACATCACTACACATCAAAACCCGCAAGCGTGATATCGGCATCAAATTTTCTGCTGGCAAGCTAAAAGTTCAGGGAATGAATCCACCTAGTATCAAAGTGTTATTTGATGGGCAAAAGGTAGGATATGATGTATATGATGCTGAGAAAAGTGATGATATACAACCCATTTACGTGCCTCGACCATGTGATTTATTTGAAATTTATGATGCGCTAGTACGGCGTATAATCAAAAACCCTGATGAAGATTATGATACGTACTACTTTCCAGCAGAAAGAGCAGGTCTATTATTAGCATATAGGCATATTGTAGATTATTCAATTGATCATTCTGCCAAAAAGCGTTTTAATCTAAACATGCCTACTGTGGCAACTGATTATCTTTGTTTTTTAAATTCATTACCCACCAAGCAAGGCATCTTTGCCAAAATTGCCAATGATGCAGAAAAAACAATACTGCATGGAAAAATCACTACAAAAAACTCTAACTCTGGAACTGAGATTTACTTTGAAAAATCAGGAAATAAATTTCCACTATACATGGCAGCCTCATCAGTCAAGAATTTGGCCGCATTTTTCTTGTATCTCAAATTTGTTGCAAAGAAAAATGACTTGGTAATATTAGAAGAACCAGAAACAAATCTTCATCCCAAAAACCAAATCGAATTGGCAAAGTTTATTGCACGATTAGTAAATCATGGACTGTATTTAGTACTCACTACTCATAGCCCATATTTTTTAGAACAGCTAAGCCACTGCATCATGGAAGGGCAATTATCCAAAACATATCCCAACGTAGATAAAGATAGTTTATCAGAAGATATAGTGTCAGCAGATATGGTATCAGTACACAAGTTTGAACCTGTCAAGAAATATTACAAAATTACACGCATAAACATAACTAAACAAGGAATCCCACAGGGTGAATTTTTATCTGTAGATGATGAACTGTATGCAGAGCTTTCAAGATTACGCCAAGCAAGCACATCTAAAATGGATTGAAATCAAATGCATATGATGAATCATACGATAATGATAAATCGAATTTAGACCATGTTACACTCAGATGTTGACAATGAATGTGATTACCATACAATTTATACATATATTGAGCAATTATTATCAAAGTCTAATCATTTGGACTCTGATGTGGTATGTATATGTCTGGTATTTTGACAAAATTATGGAAAGATAGAATAGCAAGTAATTTTACACGCTACTTGAATGATATATTTGGAATGAGAAAGATAAACTCTATGTTATATGTGGTGGGAATAAATGTCTGAGACAGAAAAATACGCCTCTGCACAATTCTCTGATTTACTTGGGTATCAGCTAAATGATGTAGAATCAAAACACTCTCCAAGAAATGGCATATTTTACAAGGGCGTGATGAAAATCCCACTTTCATGTCCACGAGTATCTGTAATTGGCTCTAGAATATCATCACATCAGGGACTCTCAAATGCCAGAAAAATTACGAAATTTCTAGTTGAGAATAATGTAATTATTGTAAGTGGACTTGCAAGGGGAATTGATACCATGTCGCACAAAACTGCCATAGAGTGTGGTGGCAAAACCATAGCCGTACTTGGAACTCCGCTAAACAAGACATACCCCAAGGAGAATATGGCATTACAGAATCATATCATGACTCATCACATGGCTATTTCACAATACCCGGTGAATCATCATACTACACCAAAAGACTTTGTACTGCGAAATTATACCATGGCAATAATTTCTAATGCCGCCATAATTGTAGAGGCTACTGATTCTAGTGGCTCATTATATCATGCTTGGGAGGCACTCAGAATGGGTAGACCAGTGTTTTTCTGTAAGGAAATGCTAGATGAAAAACTCGATTGGCCAAAAAAGATACTAAACCATGGTGGAATGGTACTTGATGATTTACATGATATATTGCAAAACATACCCTCAGATTCCACCATGAATTATTCTGATTAGTGATGTGGAGATGTTGTAGGCATGTTTTATAGTCATACCATACCATTACAGAACCACACCACAATGTTATGGAGCAATTCCACACTATACCACACCATTCCACATTATCATGCCACAGTGTTATGGTACCATCATAACTGTGTGTATTGGTATTTGGCATACCTGCAAATATACCACATGTGGACTTTATACAGCCTTTAACAGTAGCAATTTATACGATTCATTTCTAGATTTATTGTTGTCTTCTGGAGTAGATGGGGAAGAAGAGTTTGCAATATGTATAGAGTGCGGCAACTCGATTGAAAAATGCGTATGTGTCTGTCCTTATTGTGGCGAGCGGGACAAGTGCGAATGTGCACTATTTGATGCTGCAACCGGAGGGGAGTAACTATACCAGTTTATTCTATTTGTGGAGTGGTGATTATATATCATGACTGACTTTACTTGGCTTATCGGTGGCCCGCAGGGAAGCGGTGTAGAGTCTGGTGCCAATGTCTTCTCAAAGGTATCAGCTGAGATGGGGTATCATATCTTTGGAAAGCGAGAGTTCTATTCCAACATAAAAGGTGAGCACAGCTACTTTGCAGTCCGTGTGGCAGATAAAACCATTCACTCCAACATAAATCAGCATGACTTGATGGTATCATACGATGCTGAAACCATATTTCGACATTATGATGATACAGCACCTAGTGGTGGCATAATTTATGACTCTAATCTTGAGGATATATCAATTGATGATGTCCGCACTATAGATGATGCATTTAGAAATAGACTATGCAAGAAACTCGAATCAGAAAACTTGCCATTTACCATTGCAGGTGTACTAGATGCGGCAAGAAAAAAAGGTGTAAAGCTATTTCCTGTATCATTTAAGGGAATACTTGCAGACTTGGCAGAAAAGGTACAAAACCCCAAACTCCGCGGATTGGTGCGAATGTACAATGTAGTTGGAGTGTCACTATCCTTGGGATTAATAGGGACACCGCCTGAACTAATAAATGACTCCCTTGATTCCATATTTTCTGCAAAGCCTCAGATAGCAGAGATAAACAAACAAGCCGCAGAGTTTGCATACTCTCATGCAAAATCAAACTTTGAAGACTTTGCATATACCATGCCAAAATTAGAAAAGACCCCAGATACGATACTTGTACAAGGCCACCTTGGAACATCACTTGGAAAGATTGTAAGCGGCTGTAGATTCCAATCATACTATCCTATTACTCCTGCATCTGATGAGATCATGTATTTGGAGGCAAACAGAATACTAAATGTATCAAATGATACTCCGGGCTCTACTGTTGTGATTCAATGTGAAGATGAGATATCTGCAATGGGTATGATGATTGGCGGTGCACTTACAGGGACAAGATCCTCCACATCTACATCAGGTCCGGGATTTGCTCTAATGACTGAAGCTCTAGGATGGGCAGGCATTAATGAAGTACCCATAGTTATTACACTATACCAGAGAAGCGGCCCATCTACTGGCCTGCCTACCCGACATGGGCAAGATGATTTACTATTTGCCATATTTTCTGGACATGGTGATTTCCCAAAGATTGTATATGCATCCGGTGATGTAGAGGAGAGCTTTTATGATACTGGTAGATGCTTTAACTATTCTGATATATATCAAGTTCCAGTAATACACATGATGGACAAGTTTCTCTCAAGTTCAGTCCTTACATGTAACATGTTTGATCCACAAAAGATTACAATTAATCGGGGCAAACTGCTTGATAAAATAGATGGAGAATATAGAAGATTTGCACACACACCTGATGGCATATCACCGCGCTCAAAGCTGGGACTTGATGATGGTATATTTTGGAATACTGGTGATGAATCTGATGAATATGGCCACATCACAGAAGACCCTGAGGTCCGAGAAGCCATGATGGATAAGAGAATGTCTAGACTTGATTTGATTCTAAAGGGTATTCCTGAAAATGAACAGGCAATATCATTTGGGGTGCATGATATCACCATAATATCATGGGGCTCTACTAAAGGTCCAATACTTGATGCACTTGATATGCTAAAAAAAGAAGGTGTAGATATAGGGTATATTCAGATAAAGCTACTTGCACCATTCCCAACTGATATGGTAAAGTCACTACTTGCAGGGGCACATACTATAATAGATGTAGAGGCAAATCACTCAGGTCAGCTAGGAAAAATATTCCAGCAAAACACATTACGGGGAATCGATTATTATATCCTAAAATATACAGGACGTGCAATGACTTGCACTGAAATTTATGATTCCCTCAAGGGTATAATGGATGGGACGGCTCAAAAAAGGACGGTACTAAATCATGGCGCTTAAGCTTGCAGATTACAAAACCGGAGTGCATAATGACTGGTGTCCTGGGTGTGGGGACTTTGGAATAGTAAATGCCCTACAAATGGCACTAGCAGAAATGGGAGTAAAACGGGACAAGGCAGTCATATTCTCGGGGATTGGCTGCTCTGGCAAGACATCTCACTATATCAATACGTACGGTGTCCACACACTACATGGAAGAGTGCTTACATTTGCACAAGGTGGCAAACTTGCAAATCCGGAACTAACTGTAGTTGCAGTTGGCGGTGATGGTGATGGCCTGGGAATTGGCGCTGGACACTTTGTCGCAGCAGGCAGACGTAATGTAGATATGACTTATATCATATTTGATAATGGTGTGTATGGTCTTACAAAGGGCCAAGCATCACCTACCTTAAAACTAGGAGAAAAGACAAAGTCACTCCCATCTCCTAATACCAATTATAATGTAAACCCTATAGGACTTGCAGTTGCAAGCGGGTTTACATTTGTAGCACGTGGTTATTCATACGATGTAAGACATCTCAAAGATTTGATAAAAAGAGCCATAACCCACAAGGGATTATCATTTCTTGATGTGTTGCAGCCATGTCCTACATATAATGACATCAATACTAGGGACTGGTATGCCGGGGTGGACTTGGCAAAAGAGTCAGTTGAGAGACATTCTAGGATATATAAAATTGATGATGATGAATCACACTTTGATCCAATCGTTCATCATAATAATGCCGCAGAAGTTGATGAGAAAATGTCACAGGCTCTAATAAAATCACTAGAATGGGGAAACAAGATACCAATAGGTGTATTTTACCAAAACGAGACCATATCTACATACACTGCAAGGCTTGCAGATAATATTCCAAACTATATGGAGAATCCTCCTGCCAAGCAGAAAATATCTAAAGATGGCCATCCGATAACTGACATATCTGAAATGCTTGACTCCCTCAGAGTCTAATATCTTTGGAATATCTGGCTTTATGAGAATCATACAATGTATGGTGTAATTTGGTATGGCGTAATTTGCTGTAAAGTGTAGAGGCATGACAGAATGATACTATAGAACTAGTATGCTTTTGCTGTTGTACCTGCACTGTAGTTGTGCCTGCATTTCTCTGATCTTTCTCATGTGTGATTCAAATAATATCATATATTCATAATGTGTGCATTTTGAATTTCACAAATGTCTGTTGCCTAGGGGTGTGGCTATATTGGCATACACGCATTACTCATACGTATCTTTAGTCATGTTATCTTGTGAAACTGCTCGATTGGAGTGCCCTGCTGGTATCATGCTTTGTCGATGCCTGCAGTGACTATAGTATCATTTTAGCTTGTTATGGCATGTCATGATTTGTCATTATATCATATTTTGTAGGCACTATATCACATTACCGAATAATATAATGCATAGTTATTTCAATAATTTAACAGAACCTTGCCACTAAACATTAGCGACTCTAACAAGATATTTAGAAAATCCATAATCGGGGGGTTTTTTGAGCCCTGCCTGTTAGACCTTGACTTTAAAAAATCACCGGTAAGGCACCCTGTTATACCTGATGAGGGGCTGATGCAATCTGACCTGCTACATGTATTTTTTGATGTAGAGACAGGCTCGGATTATCCGGATGCCGATGAGTGGTTTATAGTCGAGTTTTTGTTCCCGCATGATGTAAAAATTCCTGACAGTCTCAAGGGGGCTGACTATTTCACCACCATTACTACAAAGGATAGAAAGACGTTCTGGCACCACAGGGAATTGATCCGCTATAAACATGGCAAATCAAAAAAACTCCAAGATGCCCTTGACTTTTTAGAGTCAAAGTATAAGGATCTTCACGGAATGCTTGAGCCGATTCAAAAAGATATCAACTGACTGCCTTCCAACTATCCCCTTTGAATGTGTATTGTACTCCAGCAGATATTGCAGCGTGCAGTCTCCATCTTACCGTGTCTGCATGGAATCTGTATATTACCTCAGAGGTATCAGGTGGGAGCCTCTCTGGGTTTAGATGGTATGGCAATAATTCTAGCACAAAATCCATTTTTTCTATTGCATTGTTAAACCACTGCCGCTCATCAGTATCAATTATGAAGATGATTTTGGTACGGCCAGCA
Organism: Nitrososphaerota archaeon; assembly: GCA_026712925.1. Lineage (GTDB taxonomy): Archaea > Thermoproteota > Nitrososphaeria > Nitrososphaerales > Nitrosopumilaceae > JAPOPJ01. The sequence continues at coordinate 1,296 of JAPOPJ010000259.1, read as the reverse complement.
AAGTTTACCTTGATTTTCAGCGCATGCTTGGAGCCACGTCTCCGCTTCATCTCTTTGAATACTGCCTTTATCTTCTCCCAGCGCTTGTACTCAAACCACTGAAAAAATGCATCATTAAACTCCAAGGGTATGCACATCTCTAGAAAACTCACAAATTCTTCATTTTCTGGCTCTAACGCTTCTTGTTCTAACTCTTCTTGCCTTACTGTAAATCTTCCTACAAGATACCCGTATATCACCTCTATCTCCCACGGTGATATGCCATAATATCGCAATGTGGTCTCTAGACGTTCATTTCCCAACAATAGAGACGTACGAACAAACGTAATAAAGGGTGCCGTTGAGAGTTATTTACCTGAATTATACCATATACAGGCACGGCAATAACTTAAAATTATAAGTAGAGGCATGTGCCATTTGTCTCATGAAAAAAGAGTTTATCGTGTCCAGCATTGATGTAGCACCGGATGATGCTGCATACGTGGTAGTCACCCTGACATCCACACGAGATGTTGACAAGGGCACTAGTTCACCACCATCACCGTTTGGAAGCCCCAAGGTTATGGGTTTTACAAACATGAATGACATGATGAAAGACCTCAACAAAATGCTCTCTGGAATGGGTGGCATGGGGATGCAACCCGGCATGACTCATCTCAAGATGGAGATGCATGAATACAAAGAGATGGGCCTTTCAGTGGGGGATAAGGTGTTTCTAGAGCTTACAAGGGCAGAATCCCTAGGCATTTGAGATGCTTGGCTATACGTGTGAGGTATAATCACATGGACTGTCTGAGCATACAAGTATGGTATATGGGCATTTGAGATGTTTTTGATGATACTATATGTCGTTGTTTGCAGTCATACCTGTTGATTCATGTGGGAACTTTAGTCTAGCATGAATACTCTCATATTATGATACCATGGTGCCATGATATCATGATGTCACGCCATGCTATCCTAATATCAGGATATCTTGCTAGGATATCTTGCTAGGATATACTACAATCGTAACTGTTCACATTTGTGCTCCTGTAAATGCAAAACCAACATGCATTCCTTCCCTTGATCCGGTTCAACACTTAAGTCTCTGGGCACAATTCCGCAAACACAAAACCAACATCATTCCTTCACTTACATGCGTAGACAATCTTGGAATCTGAATAGTTACTTACCATTTATGATCATGCTATGATATCATGCTATGATATCATGCTATGATATCATGCTATGATATCATGCTATGATCTCTGCTGCCCTGATATCATATTATGATGATTTCATACTATGGTGATT
>JAPOPJ010000270.1 GCA_026712925.1 Nitrososphaerota archaeon | reverse complement strand
CTGAATTTGTAAAAGAATGTTATTTTTGATTAATTTTAATATTATTTCTTTCCACCTTTGACCACTATGTTTTTCCCCTCAATTACAAATTGAATGGATTTGGGATTATCAAGAAAATCAATTATTGATCTTGGTATACAGCACAGCAAGCTTTCTGACCCATCACGGATCACAAATAGCCAAGATATAGCAAGATATGATGTGACAGATAGTCATAATATGGCTCTGTTTCTTCTTTCAAACTTGCGGAATAGACAATTTACAATATTTTTATAGTCTTACAGGGATGAAAATGGATATTGCATTCAGATGAGATTAAAAAAGAGTCGCACCCAGAGAATAGACACAGTGATGAAAATGACTATGAATAGTCATACCATGATAAGCTGAAAATAGAACCATATGATTTTAAAGCTGCCCAATATTACAACAAATCAGTACGCAACCAAAGAAAATCCGGCCCCAAGTATTATCTTTTGAGTACTGACAGTCCGCAAGTTTATGGAATATTTAAAACCATAAAAGAATGCAAGATTGCGCTCATGAGAGCAGAGTGGGATGAAAGTTATATGGTGCCAGGACACATTGAAACCTCAGATGATGAGGAAAATAGTTATTTTGCAGGTACGGAAACAGGAATTGTAATGTATGGTAGTGCAAAAATCATGGCAAACAGTCAAGTATGTGATGGGCCTCCCCAAATGGAAATGGATGAGAGTGATTACCAATTGTGTTTGGAAAAAAAGCACCCAAGACTAGAGTATGTGGGTACGTTCAAGTCCACAAAAAACGGATGCATCAAGATATGAATGAAATTTTACGCATAATTGATTTTTGAGATTTTAAAAACACATTACAGACATTGCAATTTTATTGGAAATTTAATCAAATCATGATACAAAGATATACAATAAAACTAGCATGCCAAAATGACACAACTTTACAAAACCATATGCATCTATGCACATACTGACGAAGGCACCATCATGATGATGTGAAATTATGCAAGTGTCATACATGACAACAGATATAATATATTAAATTGAGTTATGTGGAATATATTGAATTATTACATCCTAACAGAGACCAGTGAAATTACAAATGCACATAGTACAATGTATGATAATCTAGAAAAGTATGTTACAAAAAATGACAAGACAGTGTTAGGTGCTCCCACAGAGAGTAATCAGCCATTTCAGTGCAGTTATAACAAAAAAGTAGATATGTGGTGGCACCGATCTCCTGAAGTTCCAGACGATTCTCATTATTGGAACCCTTTTGGAATTGGAGAACCCGACTGGGGAGAAGATGGAAATACCAACATGTTACTACAAATTAATTTTAAAAAGAAATACAACAGACGCCCAAATGGGGCATTTGTACGAGACGATACTGGAAAGGTGTTTGTTGCACATAACGGACGGTCCGGCGGTCTCCGAATAAAAAACCGCGTTAAAATTCCCAAGAATCACAGAATAATACACGTTTCAGCAGATGACGGACATAAAGATCTCCGCGAATTATTTTTAATCTCAGAGATAAATAGTTCCAGGCTAGCCAGAAATATCAAAGAATATCTCGAATTTGTTAAAAATCCAAGCCCGGAACTAGAACCGCACCAGAAACCAGAAAACCAATCCGAACCCGATGAATATCCTTTCTTTGAGGAGGATGTAAAGTCTAAAAACATGACACCAAAGCGTAAAAAAGAGATCAGAGAGATAACTGTTAGAAACACCAAAGCCGTAAAAAAACTAAAAAAATTATACAATAACAAATGTCAGATTTCTGGAACAAAATACACATTTAAAAAAAAGGATAATGGGGAGTATTATTCTGAAGCACATCATCTAATTCCACTAGGTGAGAATGGAGCAGACAATGTATCTAATATAGTGATT
>JAPOPJ010000019.1 GCA_026712925.1 Nitrososphaerota archaeon | reverse complement strand
TATTCCGGTCATCTTTATATCCCACATGACATCTAGGTTGGTTTTACCATCCTTGGGGGTAAGTGTTATGGATTTACTACCATCGATGATTCCCTTTGTAAAGACTGCCTCAACTCGTTCTTTTGGAAAAAGTCTAACTGTTTGGAGGCATTTTTGGTCCCTAAATGCTATGGTAATCTCTCTTTCTATGGTATCATTTTTGACTGTGATATTGCGCACTGCCTTTGTGCCCTTCCAGAATTTTGGTTCGTTGTCTATATCTGAAATGATCTCCCAAACACGGTCACTTGGAGCGTCAATTACTACTGAGGACTCGATTTTAGCCATGATTAATTGAGATATGATAGAAGTAAATATATTAGATTCCCAGGCACTACATACCTGACTGTGATGGGCAACATGCCTAAAATCCAGAACAGTAACTCCAGTTCTAATGGCATTTGCCATTCTTCCGTCACAGTCAACTTAATTATAAATGAGAACCATACAATTGTATGACAAAAATCAAGACGTTTAATGGTGCTAGTTTTTGGAAGAATGCCTATGCACACCAAAAAGGTAACCTGTTGCGAAAGGTTAACGTGCCTGATGACCAAATCATGCACCTAGTCAACAAAGAGTATCAAAACCTGCCAACGCCACTAAAGTTTGAGATAGAGACCAGTGGAATTGACAAAAAAGACATCATGTGACTAGATTACCCTATACACTGTAGATGCTGGGCAGGCAGTATAGCCCTACGGCTAGATGTACAGTTTGCCACATCTTTTACAGTTATGAGAAAAGTCAGCAACATCCTAGTACAAGTCACCATACACAATAGAGTCAAATCGCAGGCATCAAATGAATTACAATAAATGCAACTCAAAGATTACCGTCAAGGCAACATCATCAAGGTAATATCATCAAGATGTTTTTGAGGTGCCCAGTATAGATACAATTCGAAATTCATTTTAATACGTCCGCACATAAAACCACATGGCAAACATATCATATGATGACTTTGCAAAGCTAGACATCAGAGTTGCCAAGATAGTCTCAGTAGAGCCTATTCCGGGCAAGACGCGAATCATCAAGGGGAGTATAGAACTAGGCTCTGAAACTCGTGATGTGATTATCGGTGGTGCCCAGTATTATAACCCGGAGGAACTTGTTGGAAAGACAGTAATTGCCATTGTAAACTTGGAGCCAAAGACGCTAGCAGGCATTCAGTCAAATGCAATGCTTCTAGCAGCAGATGTAAATGACAAGCCATTTTGGTTGACTGTAAATGAAGACGTACCACCAGGCAGTGCTATAAAGTAAGGATACAAAATCAAAAGTTTTTGTAAAAAAATTACATCATGAAAATACTAATGTCTAGATTGCACCATATCATTAGTAAATCGTAATTACATCACAACAGGATTATATCACATCATGAGTGTTGTAGAGTCTAAAAAATCTCAAAGTGTTCTTAGAAAAAAATACAAACAGTACACATAAATCTTATTCATATAACATGAGTTTTTTTTCTTCAAGCAATGCATGCAAGTTGTTAACTGATCTATATACGTCAGGTTCCTTTTTGGCACCAGTGCATACAAGCTTTCCTGATGAGAATAGTAGAATTACAGTTTTTGGATCCAACATTCTGTGAATCAGACCTGGAAACTGCTCTGGCTCATACATGCTTCTTGGAAGTGTCCTTGCAGCCTGCTCAAGATGTATCTTTCCTCCAAGATTGATTGATGCTACAATGTTTTGTATCTCAACTACTGCATCTTTTTTTACCTTGATGCCACCCTTGCGAAGTTTTTGTACCACAGTCTTTACTGCCTTTCTTGCCATCTCTTCGGATTTTGAGCCAGTACAGACCATCTTGCCTGAGGTAAATATCAGAGTAGCCGTCTTGGGTGCCTTTAGCCGAAATACCAGACCCGGAAACTGGTCAGGATGGTACTCTACATCAGGGAATGTCTTTGTTATTTCATTAAGGTCCATCTTTTGGTCAACAGATGCCGAGGCTACAACGTTTTCTACACTAACTATAGGCTTGGTTTGTGGCATATTCAGATCTTGTCTATATTAACTATAATAAAAGCACTCGCCACGATATTACTCATAATTTCAAGGTTTGCTCAAAACGGGCAATAAAAGCATTTTGTGAGAATCTACGAATCATTTAATTTAGATTCTACAAAATCTGACATTAGTGGATTTTACAGATTTTGATTTCGGAGAACTTTTCAGCTTTGGCGATGAGGGACCATTAATGATGCTAGTTTGGATTATACCCATAATCATCTTTGTCTTTTACGGCCAGAGGATTCAATTACAGATTACATCAGGTGAAATCAAAAAAGGAATTAAAAAGCTGGCAGCATATAGAGTTGAAGCAAGAGACGAATTAATTGAATATATCAAAAAAACAGCAAATCCAAAAAATGATCCCACAAAAAAAATAGACAAGTTCTTGGATTATTTTACCATAATGCCAGTAGATGTTGATCCCAATGGTGTAATGGATAAAATACGTCACATGGTCCGCTCTAGAGAAGACTATTCAAGACAGCACATAAAGTCACTACTCCCTGAAACTACAGAACTAGAGCTGACAAAAATTCACACACTACTAGAGATTGCAACTACACTACAAATGCTTCACAAGATAGTCAACCACCTGTTTCTGACTGCCAAGAAACAAAACAACTATCCATTGATTCTTCCCTTGCAGATGCTCCTCCCATTTGTGATGGAAGAAGCTGAAGCCATGAAAAAGGCAATACTGGCATTTAAACTAGGACAACCTATAGGTGATGGGATTGGTCCAATGGTAGTAGGCAAGATGATGACTAGTGTCAAAAAGGAAACAATATCATTTCAGACTATACTTGGTACAACTGAGTTTGAGGGGCGTAAGATATTTCTTTTAAAGGCAGAGGGCCCTGGCTCTTCAGTAGGAAGGCCAGGGGATGCAATCAAAGCCATTCTTGAAAAGGACATAATAGATGCAATCATTATGATAGATGCCGCTCTAAAGATGGAAGGTGAGGATTCTGCAACCATATCCCAAGGGTTTGGAGCCGCTATAGGTGGAATTGGTACTGAAAGATTCCAGATAGAGGAAGCTGCCACCAAAAATAATATTCCAATATTTTCAATCGTTATAAAACAGTCCATAAAAGAAGCAATTACCCTGATGAGCAGAGATATTGCATTTCAGGCAGAAGATGTCCGCACTCAAATATATGAGATGATTCAGGATAATACAAAACCAGGACAGACCGTACTGATAGTTGGTGTAGGTAATACAATCGGGGTGCCGCAGTAATGTTCTCAAAGGAAAAGATCACAGTTGCATATACGATGGAAGTTTGCCCGCTGTGCGGCATGGAAAAAAAGAGGGAGTTCAAAGAAGGCGACATTTTGTTTTCAGAGATGGGAAAATGCAGCTCCTGTGAGGGTATAGTCGTGATTGAAAAGATTTTCGGGGAGACATTAGAGTAATGTCATACATCTGAAAATATCTTACGATGTACTACTCTAGGCACAGATTTCATGATGTGTGATTTTCTGACTGTAAAGTAGAAAATGCACACTAACGTAAAGTCTAGACATAATCTAGACATAATCTAAATAGAATCTAGACATAATCTAGATAGAATCTAGATAGAATCTAGACATAATCTAAATAGAATCTAGATAGTTTAATGCAGGCATGTAATAGCATATCATCATATTTGAAATCACAGATACATACAGGTATGTCATCTTGAGTCATAAATGTTAAAATGATACTCTGAGTAGGACTAGTTTCCAGTAGTAGTAACAAGCACACCATCATCCTGCGGAATGAACGTATGCTCTGCTTGTGCAACTCTCTTCTCAGTGACCTCGACTAGAATTGGATATGCCTGTACTGCCTTTTTTCGAACCAAGTGTTCTAATAGTTCTCTTGCCTTTTGTGTCTCCCATTTTTTTGTAAGCCATCTCAATGCAAACGGGAGCATGTTAAATTCCTCCCAGATATAATCAAGCAGCTCATCTGCATCTGCATTCTTTGTCTTTTTTCTAGAATTTAGTGCAAAGATATTTTTTATTTTACCATTCCTTACAAAACCACCACCATCTGATGTGGTTACAAATGGCTCACACGCATACGCAGAATCACCTGACAATGAAAACCCTCCAACTGACCAGATATTTGGAATCGTTCTGCCAGCATGAATAGTGTACTGTTCCAAAGAGTGTCCACTGAGATTTGCAATCGGCTTAAAACCCATCTGCTTTATAGTGGCCTCGATTTCCCTACCTACATCGCTTGCATTGACTCCGGTTTTGATCATCGACATTGCGCTACCCAGTGCAGTCTCTGCTGTATCAACTAGTCTATCAAACGCTGCATCATAACATACAGTTACAGCAGTATCTGCAATGTATCCGTTAATTTGTGCTCCAAGGTCTATTTTTACTAGGTCTGTATCCTTGATTGTAATTGGGTCATCTGGCTCGGCAGTATAATGTGCGGCAATCTCATTAATGCTTGCATTTACAGGAAATGCACACTTTGCACCCCTCTTGATTATCTCCCCTTCCACCCACTCACAAATATCATAAACTGACTTTCCTGTCCAGTCTGTCTTCCTGACAATCTCTCTTACTTCACCTGCAATTCTACCAGCCTTGACATAATCCTCTTTTTGCATAATTTCTTGGTATAACGGCATACATAAAATCATATCCACACCAACTAATCATTACTAGCATGCATTATGACTGGGTTTGGAGTGATGGTGGTGTCAGGATTAGCACCACAACAACTAGTCATCACTAGTATGTATTATGACAACATGAGTGATACTAATGAAAACCAAACAACAGACTAGTAAAAAATCTCAAACATGTCTTTTCACTGCAATCTCATCAAATCTAAAATCCATTAGCAAATGCGTGCAAATGTGTTCTAATTCCACATCGATA
>JAPOPJ010000080.1 GCA_026712925.1 Nitrososphaerota archaeon | reverse complement strand
TGTTGGGATTTGTTGTGTGTGGTTTGTATCACTGAATCTATCTGATAACCATATCTTGGCAAATGATCAAGTCATGGAATTAATTATACTCAAAATTGACTTTTTTAGAAAATGAGGGGATTACGCATATCATCTAATGGAAAATTTGATACTAGCTTCTCATATGTGGTGTACAAAGGAGTATTTGGGACAAACTAGCCAAGTACAAACCGAAACAGATCAATAGTAGAAGAACTTACAAAAAACGTGGTTGATATGTTTTGACCAACATCTAACTAATTGCAAACCGAAAAAGATCTATAGTAGTAGTTCTTAGTAATTTTATGGCGGTAAAGTCAAAAAAACCCAGTGAAAACGACCGGGCAGAATACAACACATGCATCCCAAAGGGCAATGCCATGCTACCAGGTACGAGTAAAAAGAAATTAGAGAAAATGAAATCAAAATTGTCTGGTCGTAAGAATGTTTCCAAGACTCTTCTCATAATTATTGCAGTAATGAAATGGCGAGAGTTATCATGTGTGAGTGAAGTAGCAAGGCAGATGGGACTACCCCGAACAACTGTAAATGACTGGCTAATACGACTGCGGGATAGAGGACTTGATGGAATATATGACAAAAACCCTCCAAGACGTAAAACAATACTGAGTGCTACACAGGTACGTTTGATTGCAGGGTGGTTACGTTGTAATCCGCAAAAGTTTGGCTTTGAAGCTCCTTTATGGCACTCAGCCATATTGCGTAAAATGATTCAAGATAAATTCAGAATAGATATCAAGCTTGGCACCCTAAGGGCGACGCTAAAAAGAATGAACATGTCATATGTAGTGGTACGGGAGGTGCCGCACAAATCCGCAGATAAAAAGACACGCCAAAAGTTTGTTAAAAACTTGCAGAGACGAATGAATAGACTAGCCGAGAAAGGTTTTAGCTTTTTTTACCAAGATGAGATGGCCATGATGCTAGCTGCCCAAACAGGTAGGGGTTGGATGCCAAAAGGTGGTAGAAAAATAATAAAAACCACATTCTCCAAACAATCACTCAAGGTATTTGGTGCCTTGGGTAATGATGGAGAATTGTATCTAAAATTTGCAGATTCGACTAGTTCTAAAATGTTTATAAATTTCCTAAAAGGACTCCACAAAAAGTATGGCAAGATTGCACTTGTAACTGACAATGCAGCATCTCATAAATCAAAACTTGTCAAGCAATATCTAAAATCAACAAACGGTGATGTGATTTTGATATATTTGCCACCATACACACCACAACTAAATCCAATTGAGATTCAGTGGCGAATGATAAAATCTCGACTGCTAGCAAGATATTTTGCAACCAAAGAAGAGTTAAAACACTCCATTAGAAAGATGATCAGAACTCATGAGCTAGAACCAGTCAAGATAATCAACTTGCCAATAGCATAACTGCACAACTGATGTAATATTATTACTACAAAGTGGGTGACTTATATTATTTCATGCATTCAAACCATACAAACTACACTAAATACCACTTTGCAGTGTATCATACCAAGTCTACACTCCAAAGTTTTCACTCTGTAGAGCTTTGTTAGAGTATGTCATGTCATTTTACTGGGAATATCACACCATTCCAGTGCCAAGTCGCAACTTATCGGATATGATGTGGTTCTATTATGCGTATTGCTATATTTCAGTGGATTGGAATAACCCGAGCGTGTATTATTTGATGGGAGTTTTTGAGAAAATGATGATAGAGCATCGCGACGAGGTTAATTTGTTGACAAAATTAAACAAATAACTGGTA